>CAYHJV010000001.1:0-22555 GCA_964357045.1 Candidatus Woesearchaeota archaeon
AGTTAAAAAAAACTCCTGATTTGCTTGAGATAGGACTTTCTGGAAATACAGAAGAAAAAAGAAATTTTATTAAAGAAAATTTGAATAAAGAGATTTCTGTTTTTGATGTTTTAAATAAGGGCCAGTTAGTTGACTTCAGAGGCTTAACTAAGGGGCAGGGGTTGTCTGGACCAGTAAAAAGATTTGGAATAAAATTAAAGCAGCATAAATCAGAAAAGGGGAGAAGAAGACCTGGAAGCATTGGCCCTTGGCATCCGTCAAGAGTTACTTTCAGGACGCCTATGGCAGGACAATTAGGAATGTTCACGAGAGTTTTATACAACAATAAAATAATAGAAATTTTTAAATCTGCGGAAAAACCTTTGAAAAACATAAAAAATTTTGGAGATGTAAAGACAGATTATTTAATAGTTCACGGTTCTGTTCAAGGTCCTGCAAAAAGACAATTGGTAATTACTAAGGCTTTAAGAGAAACAAAAGACCAAAGCAAAAAACAATATAATCTTTTGGAAGTTATAAGATGAAAACACAAGTTTTAGATATAAATGGAAAGAAGGTTAAAGAAATAAATTTGCCTAGTTTTTTCTCAACCAAAATTAGAGAAGATATAGTCTCACGAGTTCTTGAAGCAAAGAAAATAAGACAGCCTTATTCTCCTTCGCCAGTAGCTGGGAAACAACATGCTGCAAAAGGAAAAATAGTTCACAGAAGACATGTCTGGAGAAGTGGTTATGGTAGAGGGGCATCAAGAGTCCCTAGAAAAATATTCTCGCAAAAAGGAAGCCAGTTTAATTGGGAAGCAGCGGAAGTTCCCCAAGCAAGAGGCGGAATGAGAGCCCATCCCCCTAAAGTTATTTCCATGATAACAAGAGCTAAAATTAACAAGAAAGAATTGAAATCTGCTTTGGCTTCTGCTTTAAGCGCTACTGCAAATGGAGATTTTGTTTCAAAGAAATATGAAAGTCTGGATAAGAAAGACATAAAACATCTTCCAATAATTGTAGAAAATAAAATTACTGAATTAAAAACAAAAAATCTTTTGACCAGTTTGAAAGAAATTCTTGGAGAAAAAGTTTTTGGGGTTTCTGTAAAGAAAAAAGAAGTTAGAGCCGGCAAAGGAAAAATGAGGGGAAGAAAATACAAAAGAAATGCAGGAGTTTTAATAGTTACGGGTGAAAATGAAAAACTAATGACAAATATTTTTGATGCAGCCAATGCAAGAAATTTAAGCGTCAATGATTTAGCCCAAGGAGGATTGGGAAGAGTTACAATTTATACTGAGAATGCAATTAAATTTCTTGAGAATAAATTTGGAGAAGAAAAATGAAGCCAATTGTTACTGAAAAAGCTATTATGATGATTGAATCTCAAAATATTTTGACTTTTAAAACAGAAGTAAAAAAGACAAAGGCAGAAATAAAAAAAGACCTTGAGAGGATTTTTGATATTAAAGTCGACAAAATTAGAACTTTAATAAAAGATAATAGTAAATATGCTTACGTTAAATTAAATGAGAAGTTTCCCGCTATTGATGTGGCAACAAAACTTGGATTGATGTAATATGTCAAAAAGAATAATTTCTCAGGCGCGTGGAAAGGGAAGTCCTACTTACCGAGTTAGAGGACAAGCATACAGATACAAGCTGCAGTATCCAAAAAAACTTGAAGGAGAAGGAGCTATTTTGAGATTGCTTAACTCGCCGGCGCATTCTGCCCCAATTGCAAAAATAGGGCATAAGGGAGAAGCATTCTATGTCCCGGCATTCAAGGGAGCAATTGAAGGACAAAAAATTAATTTCGATGGAAACGTTGTAAGAGAAGGAAATATTTTAAGGTTAAAAGATATGCCAATCAAGACTTCAATTTTTTCTATTGAATCTAGGCCGGGAGATGGAGGGGTTTTCATAAAGACAGCCGGAAGCTCTGCAGTGATCAATAAAGTTATAGGAAACAAGGTTTTTGTTTTAATGCCTTCTAAAAAAGAAAAAGATTTGCATGAAAATTGCAGAGCAATTGTTGGAGTTATTTCAGGGGCCGGAAGATTAGACAAACCCATATTGAAAGCTGGGAAAAAGCACCATATGAAAAAAGCTAGAAATAAGTTCTGGCCTAGAACATCTGCAATTAAAATGAATATAGTAGACCATCCGTTCGGCTCTGGCAGAGGTAAGCATCCTAAGAGTAAGATTGCTAAAAGAAACGCACCTCCAGGCGCAAGAGTAGGATTAATAAGGCCTAGAAGGACGGGTATAAGGAAATGAAACTAGAAGTTTATTTGAGTCAAGGAAAAGAAACTGAAATGTTAAAAGCAGGACTTTACATAAATGGAGTTAAGCCTTTAGGAGCAATAGAACCAGAACTTCAGCAGAGAGAAATTGCAGGGCTTATTGGAAGATTCTATGATGCATTGGAAAAAGGAGGATTTGCTGAAACTAAAGTAGAATTAAAAAATAATGGATTAAAGAAAGAAGTATATGAAGAAGTCAAAAATCAAATTTCAGGACTATTAAGAGTAAGGAATGCAAAATTAAACTAAAAATGAAAGAAAATCAAGATCAAATTAAAGTGAGCGAGAAGAAAAAAGAATTTACTTATAGAGGAAAAACTCTAGAGGAATTAAATTCTTTAGACGTTAGAGGTTTTGCAAAGTATGTTAAATCAAAAACCAGAAGAGCTATTTTAAGAAATTTCCAACAAATAGAAGGTTTCGTCAACCTCGCTAAAGAAAAAATATCAAGAGAAAAGAAAATAAGAACCCATAAAAGAGATATCATAATCGTTCCAAGTATGGTAGGAATGAATATCCAAGTTCATAACGGTAATAGTTTTGTCCCGGTGCAAATAGTTGGAGAGATGTTGGGGCACAGGCTCGGAGAATTTTCCCTTACAAGAGGAAAAATAAAACACAGCAAGGCAGGAATTGGGGCAACTAAAGGAAGTAAACATAAATCAAAGAAATAAAATTAAATGACAAATAAAGAAAAATTAAAGGCTGAAACTGGAAAAGAAATAGTTAAAGATATTGAAAAATCGGGAGTTTCAGAAGTAATAGCTAAGAAGGAAGAAAAGCTTGATGAAAACGAAACTAAAAAATTTGAGAAGGAAGGTTCTAAAGAATCTAAATTGGAATCGTCTACTGAAAAAAAAGAAAAGCCGAAGATTAAAAAGAAAACAGAGGCAGTAGTTGATGCAAGAAACATTCCCGCTTCAACAAAAGTTTCAGCCGCTATATGCAAAATGATAAAAGGTAAAGAAATAACGACAGCCATTAGAGAGCTAGAAGAAGTTGCAAAATTAAAAAAGGCCGTGCCTATGAAAGGAGAAATCCCCCATAGAAAGGGTAAAATGGGCTCGGGCAGATACCCTATAAAGGCTGCGAAAAATTTTATAGTTTTATTGAAAAGTCTGTCTGCAAATGCGAATGTCAATGATTTAGACAATCCCATAATTTTCGAGGCTGTAGCAAATAATGCTTCAAGACCTTTCGGACAATTTGGAAGAGTAAGAAGGAAGAGAACACATATTAGAATTGTGGCGAGAAATAAAATGATCGGGAGGAAATTGGAATAAAAATGGAAGAAAATACAAAATTTTCATGCATTCAAATTAGGGGGATTTTAATTTAAATGGAAGAAAGAAAAATTGTTAGTTTCAAAAAAGCTGAATTCGAATTGAGAGAATATATAAAGAAATCTCTCGGTAAAGGAAAAATTAGCAAAGTTAGGATAGAGTATACTCCTCTTGGGGAGAAAATAATAATCTCCACTAATAGACCCGGTCTTGTAATTGGGCGTGGTGGAGAAAGGATAGATGAATTAACACGAGTATTGAAAACCAAATTCAATTTGGAGAATCCTCATATTGAAATTGATGAAATAAGGCAGCCAGAATTCGACGCGCAAATAATCGCCGATGAAATAGCTCTTGGCCTGGAAAGATTCGGACCGCTAAAGTTCAAAGTCATTGCTTATAAAAATCTTCAAAAAATTATGGTCGCGGGAGCTTTAGGGGTAGAAATTCGACTCAGCGGAAAACTTCCTGGCGCGAGAGCAAAAACTTGGAGGTTTGCTCAAGGCTATTTGAAAAAAACAGGAGATAGTGCTAAAGTCGTTGATAGAGCTCAATCAAGAGCTGAAACAAAACCAGGAACTGTAGGAGTAAAAGTAAGTATTCTTGCGCCAACAGCAATTTTGAAAGATAAAATAACCGTAAACGATAGTTTGATAGAGCAATTGAAAAAGAATTCGGAGAGAGAAGATTTGGTGGAGAAAAAAATTCCAAAAAAAACTAAAGGTTTAAAGAAATAAAATGGCGACACTAAAATTCAAAGATTTAAAAAAAATTAATAGAGAAGAAAGAGAAAAGAAATTGAAAGATTTAAGTATGGAGCTTATTAAGGCTCGCTCCAACATTGGAAAAGGCGGAAGCTCTAGAATAAAAGAAACAAAAAAAATTATTGCTAGGATACTCACAATCAATACCGCTGATAAAGAGGTATTGAGCAAGAAATAAAACTATGGAAATATGTCCAAAGTGCGGCTTGCCAAAACAAGCATGTGTGTGTGAGCAGATCGTAAAGAGCTCGCAGAAGATAATAGTGACGACGGATAAGAAGCGATATGGGAAAGTCGTTACTGTTGTTAAGGGATTTGAAGGCGACGTTGACATAAGAAGCATCGCAAAAACTCTGAAAAACGAGTTGGCTTGCGGTGGGACTGACAAAGGCGGCGTTATTGAGCTACAAGGAGACCACACCAAGAAGATCAAAGATATCTTGGTTAAGCTTGGGTTCGACGAAGAATCTATAAGCGGCTGAACATACACAAAAAAACTGTAAAATGAAAAAATCAGAAAGTAAGATAGAAAAGAAGCAGGAATTAAAGATAGAAGGAGCTCTATGCACTGATAGAAGCTGTCCTACGCATGGTAATTTAAAAGTTAGAGGGAGAGTATTTGAGGGCACCGTGATAAGCAAATTTCCAAAAAGAATTGCTATAGGATTTGAGAGAACTTTGTATGTAAAAAAATATGAGAGATATAAAAAAGCAAGAACCAAAATTCACGCAAGACTTCCAGATTGTATGGCTGACCAAATAAATGTAGGAGATTATATAAGAATCCAAGAATGCAGGCCTTTAAGTAAAATTATTCATTTTGTTGTAATAGGTAAAATTAAGGACGCTAATAAGGAAGGTCATTTAAAATGAAAGCAAATCATAGATTTCCACTCATTCAAAATAAACACGGAGACAATTTCAAATGAAAGCAATTTCGGCTAGAGCAACACGAGGATTAAACTTAGGGGCTAACGTGATTTCCGCCGACAACAGCGGGGCCAAAATAGTTAGAGTTGTTTCTGTAAAAAAAGGAAAAAGCACTAAAGCCAGACAACAGTCTGCTAAAATTGCTGATTGGGTTAAGGTAAGTGTTAGAAAGGGTCTGCCAGATATGAGAGGAAAAGTTTTTGATGCTATTGTGATAAGGCAAAAGAAATCTTATAGGCGGTTAAATGGAGAAAGAATTGCTTTTGAAGATAATGCTGTTGCTATTTTAAAAGACGAAAAGGGAAATCCCAAGGGAACCCAGATCAAAGGGCCAGTAGCAAGAGAAGTAATGGAAAGATGGCCGCAAGTCGCTAAAATTGCACAGGTGGTTTACTAATGAAAAGAAAATTCAGCACTAAGTGGAAATCAAGCAAGAGACCCGGAAAGCAGAGAAAATACTTAGCAAAAGCCCCCATACACATTAGACGAAAGTTTTTTTCCGTAAATCTCTCTAAGGAACTTAGAAAAAAATACCAATTAAGAAATATTCCTATAAGAAAAAATGATGTTGTAAAAGTTATGAAAGGAGAATTCAAAAAAAAGCAAGGAAAGGTCATTAGAATTTTATCAAAAGAATTAAAGATTTATATAGAGGGAATTCAAGTTAAGAAAATGGATGGCTCTAAAGCAGATATTCCATTCAAGTCTTCAAATCTTCAAATTGTTGAATTAAATACGGAAGACAAAAAAAGGTTAAAGGAACAAAAAACGGACAGTAAAATGGAAGAAAAATCAAAAAATAAAGACAAAACTTTAGAGGTGAAAAAATAAAATGCATTTGAAAAGACAACAAGCACCTAAGAGTTGGCCAGTAGAAAGAAAGGGAACGGCTTATTTAGTGAAACCTTCTTTTAACACAAAAAATGGTGTGCCCATCCTCATAATTTTAAGAGATTTGTTGAAAGTTGCAAAGAATAGAAAGGAAGTAAAAAAAGCAATCGGCTTAAAACAAATACTAATAAACAATAAGTCTGTGAAAGATGAAAAAAATCCCGTTTTATTATTTGACGTGGTGACAATTATTCAAGCAGAAAACGAAAACAGTACAAAAAAACAAACTTACAAGATTGTTCTGTCAAAAAAAGGAAAAATTAACGTCGATAAAATTAAAGAAAATGATGTAGTTAAAAAGATATCCAAAGTAATAAGCAAAAAAATTTTAAAGGGTAGAAAGGTGCAGCTTAATTTGAGCGACGGCAGAAATTTTATATCGGAAATAAAATGCAACATAAACGATTCAGTTTTAATAAACTTCAAAGAAAAGCCAGAGATAGAAAAATGCTTGCCTTTGAAAGAAAAAAAGAAAATTTTGGTTTTTGCTGGAAAGCATGCAGGTAATGAGGGAATTATAGATAAACTGCATAGTCAAAATAAAATGGCTGAAGTAATAATTGATGGAAAAAAAATTAGCGTTTTAATTAAACAAATAATAGTTTTGGACTAATAAAAATGGAAAATAGAAAACAAAATCCCATGCAGGAAATAGAGATAGAAAAAGTTGTCTTAAGCGTGGGAGGCACATCAGATAAATTGGAGAAGGGTGTAAAGCTCTTGAAATTAATCACTGAAAAAAAGCCCGCAAAAATGAAATCAAGGAAAAGAATCCCTACTTGGGGAGTTAGGCCTGGCCTTGAAATTGGTGCCGTTGTAACTATACGAAAGGGGAAGGAAGAAATTCTAAGAAGAATTCTCGTGGCCGTAGAAAATAAAATTAAAAGAAAACAGATTAGTGAAAATAATTTTTCTTTTGGTGTAAAAGAATATATTGAGCTCCCAGGAATTGAGTATCAAAGAGATATAGGAATTATGGGTTTCGATGTGACCGTAGTGTTTAAAAGAAATGGAAGGAGAGTTAAGTTAAGAAAAATGAAGAGGGGCAAAATCCCAAAGAGACAAATAATCAGCAGAGAAGAAATAATTAAATTTATGGAGGACAAATTTAAAACAGAATTTGTTTAAGATGAAATGACGGCAAGCGATTGGAGAAAAATATTGAATCAATTAAAAAATAAACCAGTAATTAGAGATAAATTTTTGAAACATAACAAACCAAAAGATAGAACAATAGGAGTTGCTGCCAAGAAATGTGAGAGATGTGGGAGATTCGGAGCACATATAAAATCATATGGATTAAATTTATGCCGACACTGTTTTAGACAGATTGCTGAAGAAATCGGCTTCAAAAAATATAGTTAAAATGTCACACGATGTAGTATCAGACGCAATGAATATGATGAAGAATGCCAAAAGAGCCAGAAAGGATTCTGTAGAAATAAAAATAATTTCAAACTTATTAGTAGAAGTTCTAAAAATAATGAAGCAAAAAGGAGCAGTGAAAAAATATAAAATAAATGGCAAAGAAAAATCTGTCGAGGTTAGTTTGGGCGATTTTGTTGAATGTAAAGCAGTAAAGCCCAGGTTTACTGTTGATAAAGCCCAAATAGAAAAATACAGGCGTAGATATCTGCCAGCTAGAAACGTAGGAACTTTGATAATTTCAACAAATAAAGGACTTATTACTCACGAAGAAGCCGAGAAAGAAAAAATCGGAGGTTGCTTAATTGCATTTTTCTACTAAGATGAAAAAAAACTTGTTTCAGAATATTGAGATTCCAGAGAATATTGAATTAACTATAGAAGGGTCTGAAATAATTGTAAAGGGACCTATTGGGGAAAATAAAAGGGCCTTTAATTTTGGAAAATTGGAAATCAAGAAAGATGCAAATAAAATCGTGATAGGCAGTAAAAAGGCGACCAAAAGAGAGAAGAAATACATGAACACAATTGCGGCCCATTTGAGAAATATGATAAAGGGGGCCGGAAAAAAGTTTGAGTATGAACTAAAGGTCTGCTTCAGCCATTTTCCAATGAGTGTTGAGCTAAAAAACAATGAAGCCATAATAAAAAATTTTCTTGGGGAGAAAATTCCAAGAAAAATGAAACTCCCTGAAGGGGTTGAAGTTAAAGCCAATAAGGATATAATAACAATTTCTTCAAGTGATAAAGAATTGGCCGGGCAAGTGGCAACAAATTTTGAAAAAATAACAAGGGCCAAAGGACGAGATTTACGTGTCTTTCAAGATGGAATTTACATAATAAAAAAACCAGGCAGGGAGATATAATGGCGAAAAAATTTCTGAGAAGAGATAGTGGAAGATTTTTAAAACTCGGGAGAAAGAAAAAGCAGAAATGGAGAAACCCTACTGGCAGGCATAATAAAATGAGGGATAAAAGAAGAGGCTACCCTGCGGTGGTTAGTATAGGTTACAAGCAGGATAAAAAAACAAGGGGAAAGATTAATGGAAAAAATGTCATAGAAATAAGCAATGTAAAAGATATGCAAAAAGTAAAACACAACCAAGTAGCGATTTTGAAAAAAGTTGGAAATAAAAATAAGTTAGAAATAGTCAAGAAAGCGAAAGAGATGAATATTGATATATACAACGTAAATATAGGAAAATTCCTCAAAAAAAATAAAAACAGGACTTTTAAAAAATGAATTTGAGAAAAAAGAAAATTTTGGCAGCTAAGGCATTAAAAGTCGGAAAAGAAAGGATTATTTTTTTGAAGCCAAGACTAGAGGAGATCAAAGAAGCGATTACTAAACAAGATATTAAAGACTTGTATAAAGAAGGGGCGATAAAGATCAAAGAAGTAAAAGGTAGAAAAAAAGTTTGGAAAAGAAAACTAAGACGGGGCCCGGGAAAAATAAGAAGGACAGTAGTAAGAAGGAAGCAGAAATATGTAAAACTCTCTAGGAAATTAAGGAGATACGTTGCAGAGATGAAAAATCATGGAAAGATAAATGATAGTGATGTTGGAAAAATTAGGATAAAAATTAAGGATAAAGCCTTTAAAAGTAGATCCCATTTGAAAGAGCAATTAAATTTAACTGAGACAAAATGAGCAAGAAAGAATTGTTAGAGGAATTTGAGAGAAAGTTTTCAGAGTTGAAGACAAAAATTAAATTCAAACCTACACTAGATGATTTGGATAGAATTTTCTTTGTAAAAGACGGAGTGTTAAAAGATAATTTTGTAAGCGATAACACGTTGAGACAAATTTCTAAAAGAATAATTGACAATTATATGGGGTGGAATGATTATCTTTACAGCTTGATTATGCCTAATCCTCAAAATATATTAAATGTAAGCGAAAGTAAAATATTCACAAAGGAAGAAAAAGAGTCTATTATGAAACTTATTCAGAAGATTATGGAGTTGATAAGCAGAAGTAGCTTGGTTATATTGACCAACGACGACAAAATTGGCTCCAAATTTATAGACGATTCTGTTCACTTTTGGGACACACAATTGAAAAATAATCTTATTAAAACTATGAGCAAAGTAAACTCCGAATGGGGGAGATCTTAAAATGTTTAGAAGGAGAAAAGAAAGAAAAACGGATTATGCCCGGAGAATGAAGTTTCTTAAAAGCGAGACACCCAGGCTGGTTTTTAGAAAAACAAATAGATATCTTATAACACAATATGTGACGAGTAAGGAGGCTCAAGACAAAATAGAAATGGGAATTAGCACTAAAGAATTATTAAAACATGGATGGCCGAAAGAACTTTCTGGAAGTTTAAAATCCATAACTGCGGCTTATTTTTTAGGAATTTTAGTCGGTAAAAAAATCAAAGAAAAGAAACTAAGAGAGCCCATTGTTGACTTTGGCATGATGAGGATGATACACAAATCTAAACCACATGCTTTTTTAAAAGGCCTTGTTGATTCTGGGTTAAAATTAAAGCATGATGAAAAAACTTTTCCTAAATTGGAAAAAATCCAAGGGAAACACATTAAAAATTTTGATTTTGAAAAAATTAAATCGAAGGTATTAGAGAAATGAAAGCTATAGAAAAGAAAAAGGAATTTGAAGCAGTTAAGAAAACTGCGAAAGCGCATGGAACTCTTTCAGAAGAGGAAGCTGAAAAAATGGCAAAAGATTCTAATGAAATTACAAAAAATCTTTTGGAAAGCAATTTTGAAATAGAGAGTGAAGCAGAAAAAGTTTTAAAAGAAGAAATAAAAAAAGACGTCTTGGAAAAAGTTATTCAAAGTAACAATATCCTTCCTTTATGGGAGCCTAAAACAAAACTAGGTCAAGAAGTAAAGAGCGGCAAGATAAGGAACATTGATGAAATAATTGAAAGCAATAGAAAAATTCTAGAGCCCGAGATTGTAGATTCATTGTTGCAGCTTAAAACAGATCTAATTTCTATTGGGCAGTCTAAAGGAAAATTTGGAGGTGGTAAAAGAAGAGCTTGGAGACAAACACAAAGAAAAACAGAAGAAGGAAATATCGCTACGTTTTCAACGCTGGCTGTTGTCGGTGATGAAGAAGGGCATGTGGGAATTGGAGATGGAAGAGCAAAAGAAACTTTGCCAGCTAGAGACAAAGCAATAAGAAAAGCCAAACTTAACATAATGAGAGTCAAAAGAACATGCTCTGCTTTTGATTGTTCGTGTAATGAATTGCACACAATTCCATTTAGAGTGGAAGGAAAATCAGGAAGCTCTAGAGTTATATTAATACCTGCTCCGCAAGGAACGGGCCTTGTCGTCGGAAGAGAACTAAAAAAAGTTCTGATTCTCGCAGGAGTTAAAGATATTTACAGTAAAACCTTCGGCAAGCAAAGAACTACTTTCAATTTAATTAAAGCAGGTATTGACGCGCTTAGCAAAACAACAAAATGATAACAATAATAAGAATTTCTGGAGATGTTAATTTAGACTATGAAATTAGGAGCACTTTAGAAAGATTAAGATTGAAGAGAAAATATGCTTGTGTAGTAATTAAGAAAAATGACATTAATGAAGGGATGATTAAAAAAGTAAAAGATTTTGTTGCTTATGGCCCTACAGATAAAGAGACTTTCGAGAAGTTGTTAGAACAAAGAGGGCAATTGATTGATAAAAAGAAAAAAATTGATTTTAAGAAAGCTGCCGAGGAAATTTGGAAAGGAAAAAAATATGAGGAATTGAATTTGAAGCCTTTCTTCAGACTTCATCCCCCAAGAAAAGGAATAGACAGCAAAAAACACTTTGGAGTCAACAAAGGAGTTCTTGGAGATAATAAAGAAAAGATTAATGATTTAATGAGGAGGATGTTATGAGTGAAAGAATAAATTTAGAATATGGACAGGTTTGTGGAATATGGTTATACGGTTTACCAAGACCAGCAATATATACAGGGTATAATAGCAATGAAAATGTTCATGTTTTATTAGCACGAAATCCTAGTAATAAAAAACAGATAATTCCCTTAAGTGTTCAAAATCTAAAGATTAAGGAAAGTTTGGGTCGTTTTGAAAAAATATTAACAAACTCAGAAGAAGAATTTGCAATTAAATTACTAGAAACAAAAGGAATATAACATGAAACAAAAAAAACGTAGAAAATCAAGTAGAATGCATGGACGCGGAATGGGGAGTAATGGCAGGGGAGCAAGAAAAAAAGGGAAGGGTAAAGGACATAAAGGTGGAAAGGGAATGTCTGGGAGCGGTAAGAGAGCAGACCAGAAGAAAACTCTTGTTCTAAAACTTTACGGCCACGGTTATTTCGGCAAACAAGGAATTACGAGTAAAGGAACAGAAAAAGATAAAAGAAAAAGAATAAACTTACAGCAAATTCAAAATAATCTAGAAAAATATGGTAAAAAAACAGGTAAAGGATGGGAAGTCATTTTAAAAGACTATAAAATTCTCGGTGATGGGGAATTGAAAGATAAAATAATCATTAAGGCTAAAGAAGCGTCAAAATCTGCTTTGAAAAAAGTTGAGGAAGCAGGTGGAGAGATAATTCTGCAAAATTCAAACTCTGAAGAAAAAGAGAATATTGAAAAAGAGTGAAAACTTGAGTAGAAAATGAACCTTTGAAAAGGGTTCCAAAAAAGAAAATGGCGCTACAAGATATATTTAGTTTAATACCAGAAGTCAGGAAGCCTGATACCAAAAAGGTTGACTTCAAAACAAAAATGAAATGGACCTTGATAATTCTTGGTGCTTTTTTTGTTTTGGCAAATATTCCTTTATTCGGACTTTCAGGAAATGCTTTATCACAATTCGAGTATTTGGCTATAATTCTTGGAACAGAATTTGGAAGTATTATTTCTCTTGGAATCGGACCAATAGTAATGGCCTCTATTATTTTACAGCTTCTTGTGGGAGCCGGAATTTTAAACATAGATGTAACAACGCCAGAAGGAAAGAAATTTTTTCAGGGCTTGCAGAATGTTTTGGTTTTCGCGTTTATAGTTTTTGAAGCTTTAATTTATGTTTTCATGCAAGGGCTCCAGGCAGCTCCAGAATTTACAGGGATTGTAATAATACAACTGATTTTAGGAGGCCTCGCAATTTTTTATATGGATCAAGTAACTCAAAAATGGGGATTTGGTTCAGGAGTTAGTTTATTCATCGCTGCCGGAGTAGGTTGGAGACTTTTCACAAGTGCATTTCAATTTATAGATCAGCAAGGAAGAAATTGTCTTGGTGATTTTAATAATGTAGGCTGCTCCGGAAAAGTTCTTGTTTTGGTTCAATCTGTAATTAATAAATATCCAGTAGAAATGTTATCTGCTGCTGCAACGATAGCTACGACAGTAATCATTTTTTTAGCAGTTGTTTGGGCCCAATCCCTAAAGGTTGAAATTCCTTTATCCTTTGGAAGAATAAGAGGATACACAACCAAATGGCCGTTATCATTCTTCTACGCATCAGTTATCCCGGTTATATTCACATCAGCTTTAGTTGCCAATATTCAATTATTTGGGGGACTTGTCGAAAATGCGACAGCGGCATGTAATTTGGGAGATTGTTCGTTCCTTGCAAAAATTGGTTCAAAGTTTACCTTTTTAGGAAGTTTTGTTAATGGACAGCCAATTTCAGGGCTTGCTTTTTGGATGGGCTCTACAAATCTTTTAGATTTAATAATCAGAGGAGGATTTTTACCAATATTTTTGTTTCAAGGATTAACTCATATAATATTTTTTATGGTTTTCTCAACAGTGTTTTCAGTTTTTTGGGTTAAAACTTCTCAAATGGACGCCAGAGCTCAGGCTCACAAAATTGCAGCTTCTGGGTTGCAGGTTGCAGGATTTAGACAAGATGAAAGAATTCTTGAGAGTATTTTGAATAGATACATTATGCCTTTGACTGTTATGGGTGGAGCGGCAATCGGTCTTTTGGCTGCAACAACGGATTTGCTTGGGGCTTTAGTTTCAGGAACATCTATACTTCTTGTGATAATGATTATTTATCAACTCTCTCAAAATATTATGCAGCAACATCAGACAGATATGAATCCTGCTTTCAGGAAATTTGTAGAAGGTTAAGTTTAAAAGTTAAATCTTCTTTAGTTAAAAAAGAAAATGGTCATAAAAGAGATTCTTATTTCAGATCCCAAGATAAGTGTTGTAGTAATTTCTTTTTTGATTACCCTTGTTATGACTGGAATAACAAAGAAGTTTACCAACCAAAACAGGATGAAAGAACTAAAAGAAATACAAAAATCCTGCCAAATAAAATTAAAAGATGCAAAAGGAAATACCGAAGAGCTTCAAAAAATCCAGAAACAGATGATGGAATGCTCTATGGAGCTCATGAAACATTCTTTTAAACCGATGCTTTTCACTTTTATTCCTTTGATTATTTTATTTTGGTGGATTAGAGGAATTTACGAGCCAGTTCTTTCAGGGTGGCTTTGGTGGTATATAGGAGCAGGAATTGCATCAAGTATCATTTTAAGAAAAGCTTTAAAAGTTGTTTAATTCTGTACTTTTGTGGACGAAAAAGAAAATCAACTTATGTTTAAGTTTAGTCTTTTTGAGCAGCAAATAAGACAAATACAAGAGCAACTCCAAGTTATAGATAATGCAATAGTTGATACGGGTCATTTAAATGAAGGAGTTAATGAATTAAAAGATGGGAAAGGAAAAGAAATTTTTGCACCTATAGGAAGAGGGATTTTTATAAAGGGTAGAATTGAAGAGAGAGATTTAATGGTACATGTTGGTGGAGGAAATTTTGTAAAGAAAAGTGTTTCAGAGACTCAAGAACTCATTAAAGACCAAATAAAAAAGTTGGAAAATGTAAAAGAAGAACTCGAAAACAAGCTTGAAGAGATAAATTCTGAACTGACAAAAACTTTTATGGAAGCGCAGGAAAAGAAAGGATAAATAAATTTATTACAGAGTTGTTCCAAAATCAGGATGTTTGTAATCTTGTATAATTGCCCAAGGGGCAGCTAGTTTTTTCTGGTAGGATTCAACTAACTTTCTAAACCCATCAAATACTTCTGGTGCGTAAAGTTTTAGGGTGGAATTGCTTGGAAATACTGAAGCAACCATACGGCTTTTTTTGTTATTTGCAAGCATATATATTTTAAAAAAAGCTTGGTCATTTTCAATTCCTCTCTTATGAAAAAGGGGTCTTTCAAAAAGTTTAGATTCCCTTGTTATTTTTTCTAACAATTGAATTTGGCTTTCTTCTTTTTCTCTTCCAGGCCCACGGTCCACAACCTTAACCATAAATAATTCATTCACCGTTGTTTTATAAATATTTATGAGCTCAAACAAACATTTTATAAAATAGTTCCATTTAGTAGAGACATGTTAGAGTTGTTGATAAATCCTAAGAAAGTTGAAAGAGGCATTCTAAAAATGTTCCTCGTGGGCCTCGTTTACGGTTCTCTCTCTATAATTCTTGTCAAATGGTTTTTTGGAGGAGATATTGTTTTGTCAAAATTCTCAGGAATGATAGTTGTAGCATTTTGCGTTATGTTTTCTCTGCCTTTTATGTACTATTTAATAAAGCAAGAAGAAGAGGAAGACGAACAAGTTGAGGGTTTTTTTAGCGTTTGGAGAACTCACAAAAAAGCCATATATGCTTTTATTACTCTTTTCTTTGGGTTTGTGATAGCCTTTGCCTTTTGGTATATGGTTCTTCAAGATTCAAATTTATTTAACGCTCAGATTGAAACTTATTGTATGATAAACAGCCCGGGAAATATAGAAGGATGTGTTACTAGATACGACATTGAAAACAAAGTGACGACGACGGGAGCTGCGACTAAGGAATTGAGATTTCTATCTATAATTGAAAATAATATTTACGTTATGATTTTCACTTTAATATTCTCCCTTATTTTTGGCGCGGGTGCAATTTTCGTACTTGCATGGAACGCGAGTGTAATTTCTGCAGCAATTGGAATATTCACTAGTTATGATTTGAAGGACATTCCTTTCGGATTGTTAAGGTACATGGTGCATGGTATGCCAGAAATAGCAGCGTATTTTGTAACTGCTTTAGCTGGAGGAATTTTTGGAGTTGGAGTCATAAGAAATGGTGTAAAAGATCCAAAATTTTTAAGAATAATAGAAAATGTTGTTATACTATTATTCATTTCAGTAATAGTATTAATTGTGGCGGCAATTCTCGAGGTTTATTTAACACCTTTGCTTTTTCAATAGTATACTAAAACTAAGAAATGTTTAAATAGGATTTTTATTTATAAAATTAAATGACAACTTATGTTTGCAAGGAATGCAACTACAGGCTTGAATCCAAATCTGATAAAAAGTGGAAGAAGTGCCCTTACTGCGGAAAGAGCAGCATCACTGAGGAAAAAAGCGCAGAAGATTTGGTTTTGGAGGAGTAATGATAGAGCCGCTTCTAATTTTGGCATTTTTGATAAGCTTTCTAATAACTCTTTTTTTTACGCCTGTCTGGATAAAAAAGGCTCATCAAGTAGGCTTGATTTGGGAAGATATGAACAAACCAAATCGTCCAAAAAACGTCGCTGGGTCTGGAGGAGTTGGGGTAATCTTAGGATTTTCTTTAGGAGTTTTGACCTATATAGCGATAAAAACTTTTTATTTTAAAACAGCTGAAAATTTAATAGGAACATTTACAATTCTAACGACAATACTAATGATAGGTTTTGTTGGATTCATGGACGATCTTCTAGGCTGGCAGAAAGGCGGACTTTCAAAAAGGTCAAGAATAATTCTTCTTATCTGCTCAGCCGTGCCTTTAATGGTCATAAACGCGGGAGAATCAACTATGCTAGGGATAGAGTTTGGAATAATTTATCCATTATTATTAATTCCTTTGGGGGTTGTTGGCGTTTCTACTACATATAATTTTCTAGCAGGATACAACGGGCTTGAGGCTGGACAGGGAATAATTATTTTTTCCGGTTTGGCGTTTGCAACTTGGAAAACAGGCAATTCATGGCTTAGTGTAATTTGTTTAGTGATGGTAGCTTCTTTAATTGCGTTTTATTTTTTTAACAAAAATCCTGCAAAAGTTTTCCCGGGAGATGTTATGACTTACGCCATCGGCGCTTTGATAGCATCTATAGCTATAATCGGTAACATTGAAAAAATTGCTGTGTTTTTCTTTATCCCATACATAATTGAATTTGTTTTGAAGACAAGAGGAAAATTAAATAAATACAGTTTTGGAAAGCCTAACAAAGACGGTAGTTTGGAACTGCCTTATGATAAGATCTATGGGGTTGAGCATCTTGCCATAATGATTTTGAAAAAAATGAAAAAGAATGGTAAAGTATATGAAAATGAAGTTGTATATTTAATAAATGGGTTTCAAATGCTCATAATTTTAGTGGGAATCTTAATTTTTCTGTAATATAACAAGCTTTTAAAATACGCCTCTCTTATGTGACCCATGGACAGTGATGAGCAAAAAAAGCTTCATGAAGAGGAAAATAAAGAGAGCAGAGAAGAAATTGATTTGACTAAAGCTTTCTATAATATTAAGAATTTTTCAAATTTGATTAAAAAGAATCCTTATTTTTCAGGATTTGTAATACTAACAATTCTGTTTTTTATAATTAGTCTACTAGGGTATTCTAATGTAAATTTGGGAAATAATTTTGTTAATAGTTTTATCCACATGTTCACACCAGAAATGCTTTTGCTTCTTTGCATGGCTTTTGTTCTTTCATCAATAAGTGCTTATTTTAGGAAATATAAAATTATGTTCCTACCAATAATTTTATGGATTCTACTTTTGTCAGTTGATATTAGAATTTCTAACATTGATGGTTTAAAAGATATAACCACAAACGATTGGACGCTTGGACCTGACTTAGATCCTTTTCTCTACTTGAGACATGCTCAGGAAATTGATGAAGGGCGTTTACAAAATCCAGACACTATGAGAAACGCTCCTTTAGGATCAGATAATTATGCTTTAAAAAATCTGATGCCTTGGGCTATTTTTTATACTTATAAGGGAATATCTTTGTTTAATGAAACTTCTATTACTTATGCTGCAATTATCACTCCGGTAATACTTTTTATAATTTCTGCTATAGGTTTTCTTTTATTCACTAAAGTTGTTTTTTCATTTAAGTTCTCTGAAAGAAAATCTTGGATTGGGGCTATAATCGCCAGCCTTTTTTATATTACCTCGCCTTCAATGCTCCATAGAACAACTGCAGGTATTCCTGAAATTGAAAGTTTAGGTATGGTATGGTTTTGGTTTGCTCTATTATTCTTTGCTATGGCTTGGAAAGAAGAAAAGTCGAAAAAGACTATTATCTACGGAGTTCTTGCAGGAGTATTTACTGGATTAATGGGCTGGAGTTGGGGGGGATATAAATATATCTATATGATAATTTGTTTATCTTCTCTTGTAATGTTTTTGTTTCAAAAAGACATTAAAAAAAACTTTAAGATTTTTATTTGGTGGCTGGTTCCTGCTTTAATTATAGAATTTCTAAGAGTTGAAAGTGTTAGGGAGATCGCAACTAGTTTGACTGACACAGGACTGGCGCTTTTTATTCTGCTGGTTATGTTAGTAGATGCTGTGATTTTTAATACAAATCTTATGCATAAAATTAAAATGGAGAAAATAAATCTTCCAAGATCCATAAAAAGTTTGCTCATAGCATTCATAATAAACGCTTTATTCTTTTCAGCCTTCAAGCCAGATTTTATATTCTCAATTTTCGGTGATATCATAAATAAATTGCTCCACCCTTTTGGAAGGGGAAGGGTCGGATTAACGGTTGCAGAAAATGCAGTACCATATTTTCAAGAGATATTAAACAATTTTGATTATTTATTCTGGACTTTTTTCTTTGGAACCTTAATTGTGTTCTATCAAGCAACAAAACATTTTAGGATTAAAGAAAGAGTAACGTTAAATTTATTTTTCATGATTTTTATAACTGGTTTTATATTTAGTAGATACTCACCTAGCAGTGTTTTCAATGGAGAAAATTTCATTTCTAAGCTTTTGTATATTGGGGGTTTATTAATGTTCATTGCTGTTGTTTTATTTATTTATATAAGGGCTTATTTGAATAGACACAAAGAAGGGCATAACCTTCTAGAGAATTTTAAAGAAATAGACTTTTCTTACATCTTGCTTTTAGTTTTCTCCTTTTGGGCCATAGTTTCTATGAGGGGAGCTATAAGATTACTTTTTATAATTTCTCCAATTCTACCTATATTATCTAGTTTCTTGCTCATACAAATTATTTCTTATAGAAAAGAAAGCAATAAAGGAGGGATTAAAAGATTATTTTCTACAATTTCTATGATAGTTTTAATTATTTTAATGACTATGGTTTTTGTTAATTACGCGCAGATATCATCGGCATCGAATAAAGCGACTATTCCCTCAAGCTATAACCAGCAATGGCAAAAGGCAATGGGGTGGGTTAGAGACAACACTTTGGAGGGCAGTATTTTTGTCCATTGGTGGGATTATGGATATTGGGTACAAACTATAGGGCAAAGACCAAGCGTAACTGATGGGGGCCATTTTATAGGATATTGGAATCATCTTGTCGGAAGATATGTATTAACTACTCCCTACCCGGAAACTGCCTTTAGTTTCATGAAAACCCATGAAGTTTCATACTTATTAATAGATCCAACCGATATTGGGAAATATTCTGCTTATTCAAGTATAGGAAATGACGCTTCGGGAAATGATAGATACTCTTGGATACCTACAGTCGTTTCTGATCCCAGCCAAATCCAGGAAACTTCAAATGGCACAACACGAATCTACCAAGGAGGTTTTTCTTTAGATAAAGATATAATTTACGAAGAAGGAGGTAAACAAATCTTATTGCCAGAGGGTAAAGCTTATGTTGCAGGAGTTATTCTTGAAACTAAAAATGATGGAGAATCTTTAAGTTTCACACAACCTCAGGCAGCCATTGTTTATTTAGGAAATCAAATGAAGGTACCGGTGAGATATTTGTACTATGATGGAAAAATATTGGATTTCAAATCAGGTATTAATAGTGTTGTCAGAATAGTTCCAATGATTTATCAATCGGGGGAGAGTTATCAAGTAGACAATCTAGGTTCTATGATGTATCTATCCGAAAAAACAGCTTTTGGGTTAGTGGGACAATTATATTTACTAAACGATTCCTTCAAGAAATATGAGGGTATTAATTTAGTCCATTCCCAACAAGACGCTGCTATAGAATATTTTAATTCTCAAGGGGCTAATTTTAAGGATTTTGTTTATTTTAATGGGATTAGGGGCCCAATTAACATTTGGGAAGTCAATTATCCTGAAAACATAATTGAAAGAGAAGAATTCTTAAGGACCTACGGCGGTTATGGAGAGTTTGATAATTTAGGCTTTACAAAATAACTTTCCTAAGTACATAAAGTTTAAAACCTATTTTTAGGGTATACTCGTATGTTGAAAGAGGCTCCAAAAATAGTAATAATTATTGGAACAAAGGCTGAATTAATAAAGTGTTTTCCTGTTATGAAGGAGCTGGAGAAACAAAAAAAAGAGTATTATTTTATTCACACAGGGCAACATCCAGTTAAAAAGGCATGTAAAGAATTTGGAGTTAAAGAACCAGACTGCATTTTGAGTAAAGAGCCTGAGATTAGCACTAAGTTTTGGTCCAAGATAAATAGAAATTCTTTTTTTTGGTTTTTTTATATGATAATTAAGATTAGAAGAAAATTGCGAGAACTAAGACCTAGTTGTGTAATTTATCATGGAGACACTATGAGTACTGCTGCTGCTTCTATTGGTTCTAGTAGTATTTTTAATATTGGAAAGAAAACATGGTGGAATTTTCATCTTGAAGCTGGCTTAAGAAGTGGTTCTATATTTGAGCCGTTTCCGGAAGAAATTTCTAGACTTATAAGCAGCAGATATTCCGACGTGCTATTGGCTGTTTCAGACTTGACAGAAAAAGTTCTTAGAAAAAATTACAGAGGGAAAAAAATAATAAAGGTTGGAAATACTATAATTGACTCTGCTTTAATTTCTTATAATTCAAGGAAGAAGAAAAATTATAAAGGCGAGAAAAATTTCGTTTTGATAAATGTCCACAGACATGAAAATTTAAGAAACAGAGAAAGATTGGAAAGAGTTATTAGGATTATAGAAAGTGTAAAAATAAAAGCTATTTGGCCTTTGCATGACAACACTAAAAAGTATTTGGAAGAGTATGGATTTATGACTAGATTACTAAAAATGAAAAACCTAAAAATAATTTCGCTTACAGATTACGCCGACTTTATTTCTTTAATGGCAAATTGTAAATATTTAATAGCCGACGGAGGTTCTATACAGGAAGAGAGTTTGGTTTTCAAAAAGCCTTGTATAATATTAAGAAAAAAGACTGAGAGATGGGAGGGCCTTTCAACCGGAATAAATTTTCTTACCGGTCTAAGTGTAGGAAGAACGAAAAAGATAATTTATGATTTAGAAAATGGTGGTTTTAAAGTTAAGAATTTTAAAAATCCTTATGGAGAAAAAGGAGTAAGCAAAAAAATTGTGGATATGTTGATGTAAAAAATAATAGAGTTTTAAATTTATGGAGAAAAAAATAACACTAGCAAAAAGAGAAAAAGCAGAAGAAATCTTAGAAGTTTATAGGTCAGGAGGGTTATGGTTACCTTACACAGATGTAAGTGAAATCAATAAATGTATAAAGGACAATGAAGATGGGAAAGTTTCTATGATAGTTGTAGAAATAGATGGGAAAGTTGTGGGAGCATTAAAATTGCACAGACCTCAATCACACATTGGGAAAGGTGGGAAAGTTGCAGTACTTCCAAATTACCGTGGGCAAGGAATTGGAAAGCTTTTATACAAATCTGCAATTAAGATTTTTGATATGGAAGGAAGAAGAAAAATTACGGATTCTTTAGTTGGAGACAACACTGCTATTTCAATTATGTTTGAGAAATTGGGTTTTGAAATTGAAGCAAAAATGAGGAAACACACTCCAGGAGGAAAAACTTTGTATCAATTTGCTTATCATATAGATGAAAAGGGATTGCCAGAAATTGATAGAGATATAGAGTTTGAAATCCCCATTACAAGTTATATGAAAGAGTTAAAGGAAAAAAACAATAGAAAAGATGAAACAGATTAAATTATCAGATATTAAAAGAATTATAAAATCTAATTCTACTATCGCTATAGGGGGTTTTACGATAAATAGAAAACCCGTAAAAATAATAAAAGAAATTGCTGAAAGTGATATTAAAAATTTAAGTTTGTACTTGCTTGCCGGTTCCATTGATGTTGATTTGTTGGTAGAAAAATCAAAGGTCAAAAAAATTTCTGCAGCTTATGTTGGATATGAGGGCTTGGGTTTGTCAAAATTTACTCGTAAGGCAGTTGAATCCGGCGAAGTTTTATTTGAGGATTTAACTGAAATACTATACTATTTTAGGCTTAAAGCTGGTGCAAAAAAAATTCCTTTTCTTTTTACAGAGTCTATAGTTAATTCAGACATTTCTAAAGTAAATTCTGCTTGTGAAATAATAAGTGAAGAAAAGAAAGTAAGTAAATGCAAAATCAAATCAATAAATCCTGATTTTTGTATAATTCACGCACAGAAAGCAGATAGTTTTGGAAATATATTCATTGAAGAACCTGACTTTTCAGAAAAGGAGATGGCAGAATCCTCTAAAGTTAGGATATTTAGTGTTGAGGAGATTTGTAATTTAAAGCCAGAAGAGATAACAATACCTAAAAATTTTGTTGATTTTATCGTGGAAGTTAAAAACGGTGCGCATCCGACGGGTTGTAAAAACTATTATGGTCCTGATATTAAAAAATTGGTAGAGTATTTGAAAAATGAGTAAAATGTCTGATTTTTTGGTTTTGAATCTCGCAGAAGAAATTTACGAAAAGGAGACTTTAGTACAGGGAACATCAACATTTATCCCGCTAATAGCAACAATTTTAGCAATGCA
>CAYHJV010000002.1:0-8161 GCA_964357045.1 Candidatus Woesearchaeota archaeon
AGCTTTATGTAAATGAACCTGCGGAATGCGTCTGGACTCATGACAGAGATAAGCCTTTCATACAGATGGAAAATAATATGACTTGCTCTAAGAGTGTGTTTGAAATGAACGCACAGATGTTATACAAATGCAGTTCAACCTTAACTGGATTAAAAGACAGAGAAACAAATGTATTTTATTTCAAATGCAAGGACAAACCTTTCAAAGGGGTTTTGGATGCCAATAGAAATGTCAACACAGAAGGTTATAGATTAAGACTGCTTGGCTCACAGCCTTTAGTAATTGATTCCGTCGGACCAGAAGGAATAATAAAAGGATCTAGCGATGTCGTAAAAGTTACTTTAGAAGCAGAAACTTCAGCCGGCTATAAAGAGGGGGATTCAATTTGTTATTATAGTAATTCATGTTATGAAGAAAGCGGGAGCAAGACAGATTATGGAAGAAATGTAGTGGGAATAGATGAAACAACATATACACATACACATTCAGAAGATATTTACGTAAATCCTGGAACGTACCAATGTTCAATAAAATGCGTCGACCTTGGAGGAAATGCAGATACCCAAGAGTTTTCATACTCCGTAGAAGTTGATGAGTCAGCTCCAAAGATAGTGAGAGCTTATAGGGATTCTGCCGAGTTAATAATAATAACTGATGAAACAGCAAGCTGTGTTTACAGTTCATCATCTACAACATCGTGCAGCTATTTATTTAGTGATGGACTTCCAATGAGAACTATCCAAGAAAAAGAACATTTTGTTCCTTGGGATCCCGACAAAACTTACTATATAAAATGCCAGGATGAATTTGGAAATCAACCTTTACCAAATCAATGCAGTATAATTGTAAGGCCAAGTGAAGGATTTAATTAATAGACTAAGGACTTTCTAACTTACCATCTTTTATGTCAAAAGAATAAGCATTTGTCTCACCATATAAAAAGAATAATTCCTTAGTGTCCTGAATAACCCCATTGTGCCTAATATCGAGCATAGGGAAATAAAAGTTCCTTGATGAGGCAGTATCTATTACTTGAAAATGGCCGTCGCCCCAACACTCTCCAGGATCGACATTTTTTTCTATGACAGTCATTACCTTTCCATCCAAATAAGCTTCATATATATTATTGTCACAATTTCCAAAAGAAACGCTTAAGTTCCCAACATATTGTTCAGGTTCCCTAGGTTCAACAGGGTTTTTTCCGCATCCTATCAAAGAGGTCAAACCAGCTAATTGTATCAATCCAATTTTCAAAGCACCATTCAATTTTTTACTTAGCATTTAGTATTTTAGAGGAAATAAGAAATATATAAACTTTGTTGTACTGCACTTTTCGTAATTAACTAGTTTTATAAAGAATAAATTTCTTATTTAACAAACTCTACATTTGGTTTGTTCCTAAATTTTTCATCGCCCGTTAGGAATTTCAGACCCATTTCTTTAGATAAAACATATCCTAAACAGTCAATATAGCTTAATTTTTCCTTTTTATTATTAAACCTAAAAAAACTAGATGTCAACGCAACATTTAATTTTATTATATTTGCCAAATTAAATTTCAATATTTTTAACCAGTAATCGGCTGTTTGCTTATTATAGGTTCTAAGGAGGAAATAATAAACTTCCATTAGGTTTAAAGTGCTAGTATTTATTGAACTGTTTTTAAATTTTTCATAATTCTTATTTTCCAAAATTAATTCTATTATTGCATAACTATCAAAGAAGTATTCCATTTATTCATCTCCAGGCCATAGTTCTTCATCTATCTCATCTAGAATTTTTTGAGTATCGCCTTTCTTTTTCAGTTTAAATTTTTTTGCTAAATCTAAAACATTACCAACAGTCATCCTGTTACTTGGCTCTATCATTACAGAAACCTCAGAATTCTCTTTAAGGCCTTGTTTATTCACTACATCTATAGGAATAATAACTCCAAAAGAGTTCCCCCATTTCTTAAGTTTAGTTTTTATCTGTTCCATAAGTTAGACATGTATAACTTATTTATAAACCTTTCTTTTTGGTTAAAAAGCTTTTAACCTTAAATTTATAAGTTCTTTTTATCTTATTTCTTGATGGTGAGTAGGGGAAAGAAAGGTGAGCTAAATTTATCTTTTGGGATGATTTTTTCTATAATTTTAATAATTGCATTTTTGATTTTTGCTTTTTATGCTATAAGGACTTTTTTGGGAGTTCAGAATATAGCTAAAGTTGCAGACTTCAGAGAAAATTTGCAAAGTGATATTGATGTGCTTTGGAGATCATCACAGGGAACACAGAATGTTTCCTACTCTCTTCCTGGAGATGTAGAAAAAGTTTGTTTTAAAGACGACAAGTATGAAAATTTAATATTTTTTCCTGAAGATGCTGCTGCAGGACTGGAACCGAAATTAATGGAGCATATTGACCTAAGCAGGATAGTAAGTTCAGAAAACGCTCCATTGGAAAACAGGAATATGTTTTGTATAAATAATGTGAATGGAAAAATTAAAATGACGATGAAAAAAAGTTATGATGAAAATTTGGTTATGATAACTAGAGTTTAAAGAGGTTAAATGAAAAACAAATTAGGTTTTTTGGATATGTCATTCGGATGGCTTTTTGCTCTCGTCGTAGGCGGATTTATACTTTTTATGGCAATTTTTTTCATAGTTAAATACAGCCAGACAGAGCAGACATCCAGCAATGTCCAATTGAGTAAAGAACTAGGAGTTTTATTAAATCCAACTGAAACAGGTCTTGAAACGAGTAGAGTAACGCTGTTTGAACTTCCTGCTGAGACAAAAATATACAATGAGTGCTATGAAGCCGGAAATTTTGGAAGGCAAATAATAAGAACATCTCAGGAGAGTTTCGGAAAGTTTCAAGAAAATTACATTGATGTTGCCTTCCAAAATAAATATGTTTTTTCAGAAAATCCTGTAGAAGGAAAGAAATTTTATGTTTTCTCCAAGCCGTTTGAATTTCCTTTTAAGGTCAGCGATTTAATTTACATAACTTCCACCGATAAAGAATATTGTTTCGTCAACGCACCTAAAGAAATTAATGAAGAGCTGAATAGTTTGAAGCAAGAGAATTTTTTGAATGTTACGATGGTAGATAATTGTCCAAAAGAAAGCGAAAAAGTTTGTTTCAGCTCTTCTCAAGAAAGCGGTTGCGACACGATAGTAAGAATGGGAACAAAGATAGTTAACAAGCAAGGTAAAAGCGTCAATTTTGAGGGTAACGTTTTAATGTATGCAGCCATATTTTCCTCTCCTGAAATTTATGAGTGTCAGGTAAAAAGATTAATGAAAAGAATGTCTGAACTTGCAGGCATTTACGACGGAAAAGCTTCAATAGTCTCTGTTAAAAATTGCAACGTTAATTGGGGCTTGATTAATTTAGAAAGCTCTGCAAAAAGTTACTCAACCTCTAGTGATCTTAGTCAAATTAATTTGCTAGTTGAAGACATAGGAAGGAGAAACGATATTGCCCTTTGCAAACTCTGGTAATAAATTATGATAAGAAAAATAAAAAAGGACGATTATGAGAAATGCTACAAAATAATTCACGATTGCATAAAATTTATGAAATGGAATAAAGAAACTAAAAGTAAATTAAAAAGAAAATATACTCTGAGAAGGATTAAAAAAATGGCTGAAAAATCGAATTTTTTTGTATATGAGAATGGAAAAAAGGTATTGGCTTCTGGACGTTTAGAGGGAAACACAATTTACACAATATATGTTGATCCAAAATATCATAGAAATGGAATTGGAACCGCCATGATTAAACAGCTTGAAAAACTAGCTAAGAGTAAAAAGATAAACAAAGTAAAACTTTATGCCATTAAAACAGCAATTGGATTTTATAGAAAAATGGGTTATAAATATAAAAATAAAGATTCAGAGTTGATGGAGAAGAGGATATGACTAAGATAAGAAAAATTAATGTTAAAGATTTGAGTAGAATTGATGAAATTTATGTAAATGGAACTATTGATGAAATAAAACTTCAGTTTCCAAAAAACTCAAAAAATAAAACACTAAGAGATTTAAACAAAACAAAAAAAGAAAGATTGAACAATTGGAAAAAAGACATTAAATCAAGAAAAAATTATTGGATTATTGCTGAAAATAATGGAGAAATTATTGGATTTGGTCAATCTTGGATTAAGAGAAAAAATTTGGGAATAGTAGAAAGTGTGTATACCGATAGAAAACATAGAAAAAAGGGTGTAGGTAAAAAAATAGTTTTAGAGTTAATTAAATGGCTAAAGAAAAATCATATAAATAATATTGAAACTCGTGTTCATCTCAAAAATAAGCCTTCAATTAAACTTCATAAAAAATTGGGGTTCAAACCAATTTCATTGATAATGAGATTCAAATGAGAAAAACAAAGTATGGCCAGATGAAGATCCAGCAAACAGCTTTCATGCTTGTAGCCTTGACTTTGTTTTTTGTCTTGGTCGGGCTTTTTATTTTGGGCTTCAGACTTTCTGGGTTTAAACAAAGTGCAACGGAACTTAATGCAGACAACGCTAGGCTTTTAGTGGCAAAACTGGCTGAATCTCCTGAATTCTCCTGCGGAAGTTCTTACGGAACCGGTAGAGTTAATTGTGTTGACTTTGACAAGGTCATAGTTCTTAAAGATAAAATTAATGATTACAAAAATTTTTGGGGAGTTGAGGATATAAGAATAAAGAAAGTGTACCCTCATGAAAGCGGGGAAGTTAAATGCACGCGTTCAAATTACCCGAATTGTAACACTCTATACCTGATTTCTGAAGAAACTGTTGGAACTTACGATTCTAATTTTGTGGCTTTATGCAGAAAGGAGTTCAAAGACAATTCAAACTATGATAAATGTGAGCTGGCCTTACTAATGGTCAGCTACAAAAAGGTGAATTAATGGGTAAAAAAGTAGTGCCTAAATTTGTAGGTAGAAAAAAATCCCAGGAAGAAATGGTGGGATTTGGAATAATCATAGGCATAGTTGCTATAATTTTGGTAGTTTTTCTTTGGTTCTTTTTGTCAAATTCTAAAGGAAAAAGTATTGAAAGCTATGAAGTGAATAGTTTCATACAGTCTGCTTTGCAGGTAACTTCTGAGTGCGAAGGGCCAAGAGGTTATTTTGATGTAGGGGATCTTATATACGAATGTTATAATTTTAAGGAGTGTAAAAATAAGGAAAATAGCTGTGAAATGCTAAATTGGACTATTGAGGAAATGGTAGAGTCCGGATTTAAAATAGGAGAAGATGCTCCCATAAATGGTTATAAGTGGACTATAATGGTGGAGGATGAAGTGTTGGTAGATTTGGAAAAAGGTAATTTAACGGGGAATTCTAGGGGTGGTTTCAGTAGAATGGGAAACAGAATAGAAGTGTTTTTAGATGTCTATACTAAACCTTAACATGAATAGTTATGGTGTCAGCGGTTAAAACAGGCCTTCGCCTTGCTCTTTTTTTGGTTTGTTCCTCTCTGAACTCTATGAATCCGAACCTTTCAAGGAGTTTTAGGTCGTCGCTTACTGTTTTAAAATGTCTGCCAAGTTCTTTGGCTAAGGCATATATAGAACCTGGATTTTTAGTCTTTATTACGTGTAAAATGCGGGCTTTTTCGTTGTTCAGAATTTGTCTTAGTGCCTGTAAACCTTCAAAATCATAGTTTTCTTTAGGAGAATCTTGCCTCTTGAATATATCAAATACTCCCTTTGATTCAGTTATAGTTATATCCCTTATTTTTTCTCGTACCATCTTGTCGTCGGAAAATATATATAGTTTTCTTTAATATATATGTAAAACATATATATTACACATATAGTGTATTTAAGACCTTATATTAAAATCAATTTTTTCATGTTAATAAACCTTTCGTTTAAGACAAGTAGTTTTAATACATATAATTGTAAAATAGTAACATAAAGCTTATAAATAAACCCATTAAAAAGAGAAGGACTGTTGGCAAAACTCAAAAAATTAGCAACAACCTTTTTAAAGAGAAACCCTATTTTCTTTTACTTTAACCTGTCTGTAGGTTTAGTAGGGTTCATAATCACTCGAAAAACGCCCGAACGCGGTCGTGAAAACGCCCAGGTGTGGTCGTTTTAGGGAGAGGTTGTCATAAGACAACATAGTCTATAGAGGTGAAAGGAGGTTATTTAAAAAATAAAAATGAAATTTAATTTTAGAAAGATTTCGGCAATTGCAACTAGTGCTTTAATGATAGGTATGACTGCTGGAGTAGCAGCTGCTGCAAATTACCCTGCTCCTTTTGTGAGTGGGAGTACTGCAGACGTGGCGATTGTAGTTGGTACCGGAAGTGGTGTTTCTTACCTTGATTCAATCGAGGCAGGTAATATCCAGTCAGGCCTTCAGCAAAAGCTTGGAGGAGGAACTGGAGAAACTTCTGCTGCGACTACTGGTGAAGTAGTGAGTCTAGATACAAGTTCTACAAGGATTTGGCTAAATAGATCTTTAAATGGTGCTAAGTCACAGTTGACAAAAACTGATCTTCCAATTGTTTTAAAAGATTATACTTTCTCAGGGAGTACTACATCTAAATTAACCAGCACAATAAAGCTTCAAGCTGGAGCCGGGGCTGGAGGTGAAAACTCTGGAAGAGTTATATTTGCAAAACAACCGGAAAGCAGTGATGATCCCGTTATTGGAATAAGTATTGGTACAGGTGCTTCATCTAATCCATTGTATAACGCTTCTACAACAATGAGTGCAATAAATTTCACTCATGCTGACTCAGAAGGAGAAGAGATTGAACTGTTTGGACATACTTTTACAATTGCTGCTGAAACAGATTTAACAAAAATAGTTCTGTTAAAAGAAGCAGAAAAGCTTGATCTTGACAGCAATAATCCATCTTCAACAGTGACAATAGGTGAAAACACATATACTGTTGAACTTGTTACGGCATCTGATACTTCGGCTAAAATCAAAATAACAAATAGTGCTGGAGTAAGCGATTCTAAGGAAATTAATGAAGCTGCATCTAAGAGAGTTAATGGAGTAGATGTTGCTGTTACAAGCGCAGATGAAACAAACTTAAAATTATCTGCCTCAGTAATAGTAGGAGCAAGCAAGTTAACACTTCAAAACGGAGCAGTTGTTACAGTAGGAGAGGATGACGACCCTGTTGATGGAACAATTGCCCACATTGTTGGAGGAATAGGTGCAACAACAGAGCTTGCTATAGCTGTTTTCAGACCAGATTCAACTAATGACGCAATCCTTTCAGGAACAAGTTTTGTTGATCCGGTATTCGGAAGCTTCAAATTTGACTTTGTTGGATTAAGTGTTCCGTTTGGTGACGCATCAAGAGGCACTATCACTGTAGTCCCTGCTGGGGACAAAGATATGGAAGTATCTTTAACAGATGACGGAGGAAATGCTAAAACATTTGGCTTTGCACATAACGAAAGTAATCTCTTTATATTGGGAGATAGCTCTAATTATAGTGTTGCTGTAAAGGAAATGGCTAACATTTCTTATGGAACTAGTAAAGCAAAATATGTAGTTGTTGGAAATGAAGATTACGGACATCTCATAGAGTTGTATGATGTATATAATCAAACAACGGGTACAAACGCTATCACAAATGATAGGGTTAAGTTTAGAGATAGAATAACAGGCGATGTTCACGAAACAACTTTCACAAGCACTGAAGGAAGCGGTACAGTAGATGTTGACGGTAAAAGATACACTGTTACTTTTGTTGGAACTGGCGAAGATGCTTATATTTCGTTGAAGTATCCTGCCTCAGAAGATGATGGTTCACATGGTGCAGGAGACATTGTTCTTTTCCCTACAATACAAACAAAGGGAGGAGCATTAGTGGCTCTTTATGACGATGTGAGGGTTAACTTAGGAGATGTGGAAGAGGATAATTCCAGTACCTCCGGAACTGATGTAACCAAGTTAGTACTCCCTGATGGAGATGGGTATACAAGTCTAGCTGTAACTTACTTGAATGGTGCTAATTGGAGTATTGGAGGAGTTGGAATTGATACCTTAGCAAACCATACAGGGGCTCTAACTGTTGGTAAGTTAAAGTATAACGTTACAAGTACTACGACAGCGAACACTACAAGGGTTCGTTTATTAAATCCTGAAGATGCTGTAACTAACATTAACAACCCTTCTCTTATTGTGATTGAAGGAAAAG
>CAYHJV010000002.1:8261-19764 GCA_964357045.1 Candidatus Woesearchaeota archaeon
GAAGATGCTGTAACTAACATTAACAACCCTTCTCTTATTGTGATTGAAGGAAAAGATGATGCTACAGAGTATCACGCAATTGTTGTTGACCTTGAGAATGCACCCGCAGGAACAAGTACTGATGGAGTTGGAGTTGAGGATCTATTGTTCACTTCAACAACGCACTGGGAAACAACACAATCAACAGATAGTGATATCACAGAACATGTTGATTGGTATGGAAGCCATGCATTGACTGATTCTAACACTGCGAGCAAGACAAAGGCTACATTAAGTATGCCGCCAACTCAGACTTATGCACAAATTTATGTTGGTGAAGATACATCTGTAGTGACTGCTGGAACAGCTGGAACAGCTGGAACATCAACTCCTTTAGGGGAAGTTATTGTTACAGACAGAGAGGTGAGTTCTGTAGGTTCAAGGAATTTAATCGTTGTTGGTGGAAGTTGTATTAACTCAGCTGCTGCTACCTTAGTAGGAGGAGCATTCTGCGGTGCTGATTGGACTGAAGCAACAGGAGTAGGATCAGGACAATTCTTGATCAAGAGTTATTCTGCGCCAAGCGGATTAACTACTAAACTTGCTCTATTGGTTGCTGGTTACAACGCAGCAGATACTGTAAATGCTGCTAAGTACTTAAGAAACGTAGCAAATGTTGATACAATGAAAGAGTACAAAGGTACTTCATCTACAAGCGCTACTTTAGTTGTCGCTTAGATAAACCAAATTTAATTTTTTATTTTATTTATTTTTCTTTTTTTTAAGAGCTAGTGGAAGCTCTAAAGAAAAAAATTGTCTTACAAAGTCGATTACGTTTAGACGGTTGTCCTTTTCGCGAGAGGAGATTTTATAGCATTATTAAAGGTGGTATCTTTAAAGGGTATTTTCAATAAACCAAAGAAGAAAAACTAATTTATTTTTTCTTTTTATATATGAGGAATCCAATAATTCCAGCAGTTACAGCAATGACAATAATCATAATCCAAAGCCACCGCGAACTTTCTCCTTTATCTTGTGTTTCCTGATCAGAAGTGTCTTGAGTTGTTGTGGTTTCCTCAAGAGGTATTGTTTCTTCCTGAATAACTACTCTTTCTGATATGGCAAAATAACTAAAGGAGCTTAGTTCAATATTGTAGTAATAGTTATCTACATCTTCTTCCACATAAGTTGTGGTTAATTCATCCCATATTTTTGAAACTCCATTAAATCTGAACATATAAATATCTTCTTTAGAAAGTTCATTATCAGAAAGCCATGTTTTTTCAACCTTTATTTTTACAATTACTTTTTCTAATTTTCCACTAAGGTTACTCTCCGAAATTTCAAGATATTTGTAAACTTTGCCGGATTTGTTAATTGTAACAGCAGCTGGCTTCCCGTCATATTTTCTTACAGTTATTACTACGTTTTGTGCAGGGTTGTTTACTTCAATTTGAATTTCTTTTATACCAATATCAACATCAAAATTCTTCATTATTGAGACATTTCCGGGAGTCATTTTAGTCCATGAATGAATTTTTTGTTTTACCCACTCAGAAGGAGTTGTTGTGCCTCCGCCGCCTCCGCCACCGCCAGAAGTTGTTGTTGTTGTGGTAGTCGCAGTTACAACAGCACCTGTTACACTTGGCTTTGTTCCAGAGAAATGAGGAAGCCTTATCCAAACTCTGTTGTTTGTTGTATCAATATAACAAGGATTTGTAGAGTTGAAATTACTAACATTAGTAATGCAAGTATTATTACCCATTAAAACCTGCCAGTCCGAGGAATAAGTTGAGTAGTGGCTTTGATTTCCTGCAAGATAAGTTCCATTAGTTCCATTAGCTGTTGCATTCCAAAGAATATTCCAATTCTCGTCATAAAATAGAGGAATACTTATATTTACTTGCCCACTTTCATTCAAGCCGGTAGTTGAAGTGTCTCCTTCAGTGTAGGGCATTGAAACCAAAACATAATCATAAATTGTAGGCCCATTACTTCCAAATCTCATTGCACTCGCAAAACTTCCTGAAGTAGAGTTTGTTGTTGAATCATCAAACAAAGCATCTGGAGGCCCTGAAGCAAGCATGTCAACATTAACATAATGCACTATGATTCCAGAAGATAATAAACCCATTCTAAAACTTATTTTCCCTCCACCCATAACTGCAGACATAGGATTGAACTCACTAAAGCCATGTCCTGCAGTGCTTTCTGTTGAGCCAATAACACAAGCAGATGAAGGGTTAGGAACATCACAAGTTGAATTTGACTTAAACAAAGCTATTTTCAAACCAGAAAGCGAAGAGCCAGAACTCCCGTCAATTTTTCCAGGATTAAAACTGGATATAGTTATATTTCGTGCAGACTGCAATTGTGCATTTGTAAAGGTTGTTCTTTTAGGGGCATAATTTTCTCCGCTAACAAAAACATTCATCTCCTCAATTCCTTTAGAAGAAATATTTAACAGAGGGGCTTGCAAACTGTTTGAAGAGCCTTGGCCAACATCAGCCATCCAAGTAAAAGACCTAATTCCACTTATATTTGAAGAATAATCAACAGTAATCTCAGAGTGAGAATTAACATTGCTTAAAGTTAAGTTAGAAGAATTAATCAGTCCGAAAGAATACATTGCAGTAGAAACATTAAATTTGCCTCCTCCTAAACCTCCTCCTAAACTATCCAAAGTAATTATCGCGAGATTTCCTAAAAGCTTGTGCATTGTGAAATTTCTCTGAATATTAGTTCCTGCAGGGGAAGCACTTGAATTAAAGCTTACATTCATCAAACTTCCATAAGCAACAGAGCTGTTTGTTCCTGTGGCAAAAAGCATTATTGTCGAGATTTCAGCTGTTGATGGAAGAGATATGTTGTAAAATCCGCTTGATAAATTATAAATATCGGTTCCATTGACTAAAAAAAATGCGCTTAGATTATAAGGAATTGCCCCGCGTTCTGCGTGTACCATGTCTCCCGGCTCAAGCATATAAGCAACAATAGTGAAGTTATTCCATCCTGAAATTCCTGAAGCACTAACAAAACCATGAAGCCTTACATAGCTCATAGAAATATTAAATCTTTTATGGAGGGTTTTTGTAGAGAAATTATAAGTTGAAAAGCTATCAGAAAGAGTGTAGCTGGCGGTAGCAGAAAGATTGTTCCAATCCAAACTTATAGGCATGCTTTGATTTGGGAAAATCATTATTGAGTAATTTCTATCTTTAGGAACATAAATTGTTTTTTGAGTAGCATAATTTTGAAATTCTCCTGCAATAGCATACCCTAATTTAGTATCTTTAATCTGATATAAAAATGGCACACTTGCTCCTGTTGCATTAACTGCAGTGATATTTATTGTCCCTGCTTCTTTAAGGTAAAACTTTGTTCCTGCAATTTGTTGAAGCATCTGCTTTGGAAATGCTGGCAAAGTTTGTCCAATATACTGAACGTAGCCAGAAGTTGAATTAGTGAGAGTCATAACTGGTTGATACATCCAGCTAGCACTTTCAGTAACGGTTAAATTAAACCAACCGGTTTGATTTGTCGTCGTTGAATTATACCCTACGACACTAAATTGGTTTGCAGTATTTTTTATAGTAATGTTAACAACAGAATTGTTCAAGGCATTTCCGTCGGCATCATAAACAGTTCCATTAAATTCAAAGGCAGAAGTAGAATTCAAATTAAGAATAAATACAAACAATAGGAATAGTGTAAAATATCTCCTCAACAACCTCATTTTTACCTTAAGTAGTTTAGATAAGAAGATATATAAATGTTTTTACTTAATTTCTTTCGTACAAAATGAGAAAAATTGAAACAAAGGGGGAGGCCGACAGGAAGAGAAAAAGAAACCAGGTTGTAGTTGGTTTAGTCCTCGTAGGAGTCATGGTTTTGAGTAGTTTGGGTTATGCTGTCCAGAGCTTTCAGGGACAAGATACTGTAAATAATAACGGAGACGGGAGTCAAGGCAATTATACTATCGATTATAACGGCTACACTTTTAATCTTCATACAAGCGGAGTTTGGATTTTAACTTTAGGAAACTCTCAATTTGCTTTCATGAACCTGCCAAACGCCGTTGAGGGAATAAACACGCAATTAAACCCTGTAAGCAGTTATTCAGGAAAACCTCTTTACATATCTTCTGAAAGCTTAGACGCAGAGGCCGAAATATACAGAAATCTTGATGGTGTTGTCCTTAGAAGACAATACGCATGTCTCGAGGGAGAGACTTGCAAGGATGAAAGTTTTCCGATAAAAACATGCGATGATAATTTTATAATAATAAAAGAAGATAACTTGGGTACAATAATTCAGGAGAATAATTGTGTATACATATTAGGGCCTAAAGAAGACTTAACAAAACTCACTGATGAGTTCTTGTATAAAATAATTGGTGTAGAATATTAATGTTTATAAATCAAAACGCCTAGGAATTATATGCAAAAAAAGACAGAAAAAGAAAATAAAAGCGAGATTTTCGAAGAAGTTACTAAAAGAATCCAAGATAAAGAACATAAAGAAATTTTAAGGAATTTTTTTATAATAAGCGGTTTTATTTTTTTGTTGGTTATAAGTTTTATATTCGTAGGAAATTTTAAATCAAGTTTTGATTATAAGGGCGTCAAATTTCAGATTGTTGATGAAATTGCACCTTACAGGACAAGTGTTTTGGTTACTACAGAAGATTCTATAACTGGAGCTGTTGTGACTGGAGTACCTTATTATTTTTATATGAGAAACAGCCCTAATGACCTTGAGAAAGTTGAGTTTAAAGAGGATTTAGAATTAAGAAATAACTTGCTCATAAAAAGCGATGAAGACTTTACTTGTGATGGCTACGGAACAATTGGAATAATAAATCTCGCTAATCTTTATAACAAAATAGGAATAAGTGTTGTGAGAGATGAGAGTGCGAATTGCGATAACAGCGGGAGATACATGCTTTTAGAAATAGAAAGTGGAGAAACTACTGAAATAGAAAAAATCGGATCGGCATGCTATGTGATGAGAATAAATAATTGTGAAATATTGCCTGCGACAGAAAAATTCATGGTTGAAACACTTATAGAATATAATAGAATAAAAAGCCAGTCTGAACAGGCCTAAAATTAACTTACTTTTTCTTTACTTTGACCACGCTTGGGCGAAGTTAAAAATAGATTTTTTATAAAGATTTTTTAAATCAGAATATAAAGGCACATCTTTTATATTAAAAATTCTTACTTGATAAAACCAAATTCCGACGACAAAAGCTATGCTCAAGATGTACCAAAAAAGCTCATGTGTGAAATTTATAAATGCAAAATCAAAGACAAATAAGATTGAAAAAAGAAAAATTCTCAGAATGTTAATAATTAGGAAAACTAAGAAAGAAAAAATCAGCATGTTAATTCTTTTTTTTAGTTTTATATTGGGAGTTCCAAGATTTAAAATCAAAAATAAATAATAAGCCGAGCCAGCAATACAGGCGTTTATTATTTCAATCACGCTAAGCCCTAAAGATGTTTTTATTACTATTAAATTTTCCAAAAGGCTGGCCTCAAAGAACAAATTTAAGAGAAAGTAAGAGGGATAAATTGTCAAAGGTCTAAAGATTTCGTAGAAAAATGGTATTGCAAAAAATCCACATGCAATGAGAATGGTATATCTTATCAAAAAATCTTTGAACGAACCTTCTTTTTTCATAACAGCAATAGAAGAAATCTATTTAAATAATTTAAGATTTGAATCTTAATGAATAAAAAGAGGCTTATTATTTTGTCTATAATATTAATCGCCGCCCTCAGTTTTTACTTTGACAACGAAATAGTCAAATTTTTTTCTGGAATTAGGGGAGAGATATTAAATGAAATTTTTATGGGGATGACTTTTGTTAGTTCGGCAATTGTGATTTTTTTTATTTTAACCAGTTTGTTTTTATGGAAAGACCACAAAAGAAAATATATCTTACCTTTGTGGATAACGTTATTTTTTTCTGTTGCAGTCAGTTTTTTATTAAAAATAATTGTAAGAAGAGAAAGACCTTATCAATTAGACATCGTCTCAACTTTCCCCTTCCTTGAAAAAGCAGCCCATATTGTGTGGGATTTTTCATTTCCTTCATTTCAAGCTATGCTGGCTTTCTCAGCCATACCAATAATTTCTAAAGAATTTCCAAGACTGAGATATTTTTGGTTTGCATTCGCAGGATTAGTAGCAATTTCAAGAGTATATCTGGGAGTTCATTTTGCCAGTGATGTTATTATAGGGGCAGCAATTGGTTATTTAATCGGTTATTTAATCTTAAAACTGGAAGAAAAAATAAAGTTTGGAGAAAAATTTCATAAGAAGATTTTGGGTAGATAAAAATATTTAATTCTTAACATCAAATCTTGGATCATTTCCTCTTACGACATAGTTACCAGTACTATCTTTGTGAACAAACATAGCTTCATTCAAGTATTCTGCAGTTACAAAAGCTCTTAAGGAACCACTAGAATCATAAATATTTATTGTATAAGTATCCGTTCCTAAATTGGTTGGTCCTTGATTAATATTTTTAATGACTTCTACTTTAACCGGAGCTTCATTAATAGTTATTTGATCTACCTTAATTTGCTTTTCAGTATCACACCCTAACAAGGATACAAGTCCACCTGCAACCAAAACTGATCTTCTTACACTAGGCAAATAATTTTTCTTAAAAGAAATCATTTTTATTTTCTAGAAACTCTAACTGCGACAATTATAATTATTATTACCAACACCAAATTAAGCAATCCTATAAGCCATAAATACCAGTTGTCTCCGAATATTCCATCTAGTCCTACTGATTGTCTGCTTTCTATGGAAACTGATACTGGCTGACTTGCAACTAATTCGCTGTCGGATACAACTTCTATGTTAAACATTTGGTCGCCTGAGATCCCGTCTTTAACGTCGAAAGTGAATAAGACTACTCCTGTTCCGTCCCGAGGTATTGAAAGAGTTTCTTTATCTACATCGGCAGAGTTTGCCCATGATGCAAATTCTGCTGCGTTTATCAAGAATACACCAGAATCACCAGTGTTAGTTATTACCGCTCTTACCACCATACTTTCTCCGGCTTTTCCGCCAGATTCAAGACTTGCTGAAACTAAAACGTTATCCTGCTGTTCGCCTTCAGGGGAAGTTGAACATCCTCCTAAAACTGTAAAGATTCTAGAGAATTTTGCCTCAACATTATCATCTGCAAAGTCTCCTTCAAAAATATCTTCATTTTCATCCAAAACCTCAAAGATAATTGTGTAAGATCCTTCTTGAGCATTTCTTTGGATTGGAATTTCTAAGTCAACTCTCTCATTTTCAAAGGTGTCTATATCTCCTATTTCAAATACTCTGCTAAATTCTAAACCATTAACGGTAGCAAGCACTGAAACCTCATCTTGGTTGTCAAGACCAATATTCCACAGCCTTCCGGTTACAAGTAAATTAGAACCGCATGAAACTGTTTCCGGTGCTTCTAAATCTGTTAGTTTTATGAAATCTCTCTCAATTATTATCTCAATTTCTTCTCTTTCAGAATGGCAAGTATCTGGGGAGCTAGAAGTATCCACTTCTCCAACAGCTCTAACAAAAAGGATGTAGTGATTTCCATCGGCTAGCTCATCAAGATTTTGATCAAGATCGTCATCTAAAATGAAACTGAATGTTATTGTCTCTTCATCATCATCCCCTAAATTCAACTCATCTTCTTCATCAACTTCTATAACCCACTCATTATCTTCCTCATTATAAAGCCCCCACTCTATAGCAACATTATCAACATCATCGCTACCTCTATTCGCAACCTCTACTTCAACTTCAATTTCATCAAAAGGAACCCATTGGTCATCGTCACCTAATCCAGTAACAACGATGTCTTTCACCCTCACTCTTAAATCTCCGGGATTTGAAGAATTTCCATCTTCGAAAAGACAAAAGTTATCAAGAAAATCTTGTTGAAGAGCTGTTAAAGCAACTGAAAAAGGAAGGTTGAAAGAAGTTCCAGTAATTGGCGTGGCTATTATTGTTCCTGCTATAGGACCTACCTGAGATGAAAAAGTAACTGTCCCACTTATTTGTTTTGTCTCATTCTCCGAAAAAGATATATTATTTGGGCCTAGAGAAAAAGTTATTGTTGCTGTTCCTTGTGTTATTGTGTAAGTTAGGCTAACATTAGTTGCGGAGCCGGTGTTAGTTACATTAAATGACATTGGGAACGATCCTGCGTTATTAACAACAGAAGTAGGTTTTGACACCCAAACACTAGAAAGATTGCCTGCACTAACTACATTCATAAATAGGAAGAGCGATAGGATAGTGACAAAAAACAATCCAAAATTCTTAGTTTTCATTTGTAATCATTCTGGAGTTAATATGGTTTATAAGTTTTTCTATCTTAAGAAATATAGATTAAACTATATTTCTAGGGTTTTTCAAAAAATTTATATATTAGGATAATATGATTAAATGGTAAAATGGTGATTAAATCATATGAGAATTCTTTTGGGGCTTGGGCGTTCTTGATAGGAGTTATTTTAGCTATAATTATTGGTATAGGTGCGTCTTCTTTCCTTCCTCTTAACAGTATAAAGGCTTATAGTGCGCAGATTTACGGAGTGTTAGTCTTGATTGGGTTGATAGTTGGATTCTCCATAAAAGTTTCTGGTAAAGATTCTGAAACATTTTTAGTCACTGCAGCAATTCTAGTTATTGTTAGTTATTTTGGCAAAGAAAGTGTTACTGGTTCTTTGATTGGAATAGGAATAGGCGACACTGTTTCTTCAACCTTCGCAGCATTGCTCGCTTTGTTTGTTCCTGCGACAATTATTGTGGCTTTGAAAAGAGTTTTTTCTATGTCTGATATTTGAGTAAATTGGCTCGCTCACTCCGTTCGCTCGATATTAATTAGGTTTTAATGTAAACTCGTTAAATAATATTCTATAAAAAGTTTCGCGAGGACAAATTTAAACCATCAATGACTGAGCTATTAAAAAAAGCTTCAAATAGATTTATTTCCCGTAAACTTCTTTCTTGCCAATTAGTTCAATTATATTAATAATAGGGTAATCGTAATCTAATCTTGGGCAGGCAGTGTTAACCCAAGTGTCTATTCTAAAGTTTTCAAATTCTTTTATGTTTATATCATTATTAATAAATAGATAAAATTTCTTGTCTCTGTATTTTTCTTTAAGTTTCAACGCGGAAAGGAATTTCTGCTGCCCTGGTTTAGTTGAAATCAAGATTCCAACTTTCTCTGCATTATGAAATTTAAGCAAAGCGGCTTTATGCTTTATTTCAAGTTTCTTTATGTCTTCATCGGCAACTTTTTCAAGCCCATCACTATTTAATATATAAACTGGAAGTTTTGATTCAAATGCTAAAGATATAGCGTGAAATTTTCCCGAGCCTATTAATAGAACTGCCTGGGTTTCTTTTGTAAATCGGGGATTGCTACAACCTAAAACCTGGACTATTGAGGTTATTTTATGTTTATCCGATAGTACTTTTCTAACATTGTGAGCAATATCTTTAAACTGAATTGAATAAGCTATGGAAATATTTTTCGGCAATTTCTTTGATATCTTTTCCAAATCTACTTTTAATTCAGACTTAGTTTTAGCTGGCATAAATAATAGTTTCATAGAGAAAAATAACAAAGAGGGTTTAAAAACTAATCGTCCGTATCTTCGGATTCTCCGCCGCCCAATTTTTCAAGTTGTTTTTTATCAGCTTCCATTCTCTTCTTTATCGCGTCTACTTTTTCAACATTCTTAAGCTGATTTATTTCTTTCTGTGCATCTTTAATTTTACTCTCCGCGTCCTGTATGGCTTTTTTATAATCACCAATTCTCTCTGTCTTCGCGGCTTTAACTTCGCTCAATTTTACTACCTTAACATTTTTCACCTTTTTTCCAGTTCCGTCGTTAGAATTCATAGGGAATTTATTAAGTTTCACCAAAGTGAAAAAAACCGCTCCTGCCAACAACAATGCGCCAAATATCATATAAAGAATATTGTTTTTGAAGAAACTACCTTGTCCTGTATCTTCTGATGTGGAAAGCCCCGTAATTCCTGATCCTGTATTTGAGTTTTGACTTACATTATCTGTCCGCGTAAAGTTTGTTTGAGTTGAGTCATTAACGGCTGTCTCATTATACGAAGTATTGTTTTGTACTGGCTCATCGAAACTTTCGACTAACTCAGTTTCACCTAAAAGCATTACTATATTGGTCGTCTCACCAGCCTTTAAACTATCAAACCTCTCACTAACTATCACCTGATTATTATTCTTTACCCAAATTTTTAGATCGAAAGTGTTTTGGCTCAAAGATATAAGTTTTGAAAATTTCCCATCACTATCAGATTCACCATAATAACTTTCTATAAGGGAATAAACAGAACCTGGATAAAGAGTGCTGATCATTATATCATGACCAGAATAAGTTTTTATATTAATTTCCGTCTCTACGGCTGAAACTAGTTGGAAAGAAAATAGGGATATAATAATTAACAAAAAGATTAAAGCCAAAAAAACACTTGTCTCTTTCATATATGGGAAGATAATTTTCAGATTTATAAACTTTTTGAAGAATTTGTGCAACAATGATTAATCAAATCTGCTAGTCTTTTTCTCTTCTTTAGGCCTTATAACTTCTCTATGGATTTTAGCAAATGAAGGAGTTACAATGACTGTGTTCTCTCCAAATCCTGCGATGTGACCTTCAAGAGCATCTGTTGTTTTTTTGATTTTTGAAACGGCTCTTTTAAGTTCTATAGGGTCTTTTTGTTTGAGAGTCTTTATATCAATGATAGCAATTGTGTATCCTTCTCTTAACGCAGCTAAAATGTCATTAACATCATCGTAACTTTTCAAAGCGAAGAGCTTTACCATAACCTTGCTGTCTTTTTCTTCCTGTCCAACATCAATTTCTAGGTATTCTTCACCATCACCATCCGAGGATGATGAGAAAGCTTTTCTTATTTTATCAAAAACCATGGTAAAGTTAACTAGCAGTGATTTATAAAGATTTCGCAAGTTTTTTTGATATATTCCGCTTATTCTATTTCTTACTTTTTTTCAACATTTCGTCTCTTACTTTATCTAAATGTTCCACCAAAGAAGTTTCCTGTTTTTCAAGAGTCTTTAGTCTTAGATTCAAAAGCTTGTTTTTGTTTTCTAATTCTTCTTTAAGCCTTTTTTTATCAGTTTTCACCATCAATTGGCCGACTATTTTGAAAATCTCATCGCCAGAATTTTCAATTTCTTTTAAAGCCGATTCTGTCTCTAAGAGTTCCATTTGAAAGGCCTGTTTTTGCAATAATATATTCTGAAGGTTCTGTTCTATCAACTGCATTTCATGCAACTTTTGGTTAGAGTCTATCATCTTGTTAAACAGCCTTTACTTTTTTAACGTGAGTTCTAGGTTTGAAGAAAATTTTTGAGCCGCATGAAGGGCAGACGAATCTTTTTCCCAAGTCTTCGTTTTTTATTTTCTTTCCGCACTTAAAACACTTGTAA
>CAYHJV010000003.1:0-16773 GCA_964357045.1 Candidatus Woesearchaeota archaeon
ACAGGCTAACAATACACGACGGAGATTTAACAGATGGACATTCATTAGTAGAAGTTGTAAAGCGAGTAAAACCTGAGGAAGTATATAATTTAGCCGCACAATCTCATGTAGCTCATTCTTTCAAAGCACCATATGTTACTCGTGAAATCAATTTTCATGGTGTAGAAAGATTAGTTCACGCCTTAGAAGAAGCAGGAATTTCTGACAGAGTGAGGTTGTATCAAGCATCAACAAGCGAGATGTTTGGAAATTCAGCAAATCCTCCTCAAAATGAGAATTCTCCAATGGCCCCAGTAAGTCCATACGCAAGAGCTAAATTAGACGCACACGATCTGATAAAAAGAGAAAGAGAAAAAGGAAGATTTTACTGTTCAGGAATTTTATTCAATCATGAGTCTCCAAGACGTGGCAAAGATTTTGTAACTAAAAAGACAACCTTACAGGCTTCAAGAATGGCTAAGGGAATGGACAATGTTTTAGTCCTTGGGAATCTTTCTCCTAAACGAGACTGGGGATTTGCCGGAGATTACGTTGAGGCAATGTGGAGAATGCTTCAACAGGAAAAACCTCAAGATTATGTAGTTTCCACAGGTGAAACACACACCGTAAAAGAATTTGTAGATATAGTATTCAGCAGAGCAGGACTAAATTACCAATTAATTGATTTATCCAACAATACTGAACAGGAAGCAGACAAAAAAATAGCAGAACTAAGAATAAATAAAGGATTTTTCGTAGTCCAACATCCTAAATATTTTCGTCCAGAAGATGTTAATTTACTTTTAGGAGATTCATCAAAAGCAAGAAAAGAGTTAGGCTGGAAACCGAAAACCCCCTTTAACGAGTTAGTAAGTATGATGGTTGACCACGATTTAAGTAATACAAAATAACTATTCAAGCCTTAATCTTAAAGCCATCAATAAGTAATCTTTTCCTAAAATAAATAGATTTTTCAAATTCCCCATTTTAGATTTTCCCTTTTCCCTAAATTCGTAAGTAAAAGGAATTGCTTTCATTTTTAGCCCCAATTTTTTAGCCCTATAAAAAAGTTCTATTCCATACTCTGCGAAATTAGATGGATACTCATAGGTTATTTTTTCATAACTCTCTTTTCTGAAAAGCCTAAACTGCCCCCCAAAATCAGACACATTCAATCCTGCAATAAATATACAAAGGACGTTTAAAATCTTTGAGCAAATTTTCCTTGTCAAAGCTACGCGTTTAATCCCCCCACCTTTAACATACCTTGAACCATAGACTATATCATTTTCATCAGAGTTTTTAATAAATTTTGGAATAAGCTCTGGAGGGTGAGAAAAGTCAGCATCCATAGTTAAAACATATTTCCCAGAAGATATCTTTATTCCATCTCCAACAGCAGAGAAAAGCCCTTTCATTCCATATCTATGCAAAGCAACAACATCTTTATTTTTAGACAAAGAGTCTATTATTTCAGAGGTTCCATCTTTTGAGTTATCATCAACTATTACTATCTCATAACTATTTGAAAATTTAGTCTTTTTGATATTCTTTCTTATCTCTTCAATAAGATTCTTTATGTTCTCACTTTCATTATACGTTGGAACAATAACTGAAAACTCCCCTTCCTTTCTCAGAGATCCATTTATTTTGTCAAATTTCAGAGACTTTCCATTAAATCGGCACATGTATCCTTTCATACATTTAAACCAAAACAAGCCTTTAAAAAACTTTAATATTAACAATTTAACATGGAAAGTATGAGTAAAAATAAAAAATTAGTTATTGTAGTTATAATTTTGTTTATGTCCTTAGTCGTATTTACTACAAAATTTTACGGCGGAGCAGACACATTTGATTATCAGGATTCTGCAAAGTTCTTCACAGGAGATTATCCAGCTAAGATGAGGTCATCTCATTCATACCTTTATGGTTTTGTTCATTCGTGGATAGTAGAGATTACAAATAGTTTTATAATATTTAAAATAACAAGCTTAGTCTCTCTTGGCTTAATTATCTATTCAGTTTATTTAATTTCGGGAAGAAATAAAAATGCCCTCTGGTTGGGATTGATTAGTCCAATTGTATGGTACATGGGACCTTGGACAAGTCCTATTCAGATTGCCAGTTTATCTTTCCTTTGGGGATATTATTTCACAAAGCAATACTGCTTAGACAATAAAATAAACTCTTTATTCTACGCAGGACTTTTAGTAGGTTTATCCTGGGCATTCTGGGACGGTGTATTGTTCTTTATACCTTTATTTATAATTAGTTTTTTTTATAATGAGAAACTAATTCATACAATCTATTTCTCTATCTTTATCTTGCTTGGGAGCTTACCCCGAATAATTCTTGACCTTGTGCTATTTGACTCAATCTTTTTCACACCAATCAGACATATCCTGGCATCTCTGGCTCTAACTTTTACAGGAGGATTCTATAATCAGGGAGGGCTATGGGGCATAATTCCAATAATATTTGTCATACTTTTTTTACCAGTGCTTACCTACTTACTGTTTACAAAAAAAGAAATATACCAAAAAAATAAAAAAACTTCAATTTTCATTTTCCTATCTATAATCCTTCTCATTATAAATTCCCAGATTCGCTTCATACTTCTTATCGCACCAATAATCTTGGTTACAATATCTCCCCATATAAGTAAAAAACAATACACCTCAAGCATCATATTTTCTACAATCTTAGTTTTGTTAGTAGTTAATCCATATATTATACAATCCAAATGGGATTTAGGCATAGATGAAAAAGGAGTAGAGATTTATTCTTTTGTTCTAAATACAGACAAAATAAAATTAAGTGACTCTTTTACAAAGGAAATAATAGACAAAGACCTTCAAAAAATAACAACTCAAATTAAAGATGAATCTTTTGTAATAGGAGATTCTCCGGATAGTTACAGAATTCTTGCCAACTTTTATACAGGAGATAAAATTTCAGAATTTGTAAGTGTAGAAGATTATAACTTGAATAAGGCTGGTAAATTAGTCATCGCACAGAAAGAGTTATGTTCAGAAGTAAAAATAAATGAAAGAAGAGACTTCTGTTTCTCCATATCTACAAGAAAAGCCTTCAATGACAAAACAAACTATTCTTCTATAAGATATGGAATAAGTTTAGGCGATAATCTTGGAACGGATGGATTTGTTTTGAAACAAAAGTATGAAATGCTAAGTCTATGGGAAAAAATTAGTCCTTAAAGTTATTAATTAAACTGATTATTTTATTTTTCCCATCTTCAGCAAGTTCTGGAAATATAGGTATAGAAAGTATTTTTTCAGATATTGATTCAGCAACTGGAAAATCTCCTTTTTTATATCCTAAATAATCAAAAGCTGGTTGCAAATGCAAAGCTATAGGATAATGAACTCCAGTCTCAACACCATTCTCTTTAAGATAATCTTTCAACTTATCTCTTTTAGAGTGGATAATCACATACATGTAGTATGCTGAATCAGAATTGACTTGATTAATTTGTTTTCCACTAATATTGTTTAATCTTTTAGAGTAATCTTCAGCTATTTCTTTTCTTTTATTTATCCAATTATGTAGGTGTTTTAATTTTTCGCTCAAAATAGCCGCCTGTAATGAACTTAACCTAAAGTTAAATCCTTCTATATCATGAAAATATTTATCTTTTCTTCCCTGATTTACAAATTTTCTTGCAGTTTCAGCAAATTTGTCATCATCAGAAACAATCGCTCCAGCATCTCCCATAGAACCAAGTATTTTAGCAGGGAAAAAACTGAAAGTTCCAATACCACAAACAGGAACCGTTTTTCCTTTATATTTAGAACCAGTAGACTGTGCGCAATCTTCAACAATATGAATTTTATGTTTATCTGCTATCTCTTTTATTTTATCCATATCACACACCGCGCCATAAAAATGAACTGGAATTATTGCTTTAGTGCGAGGAGTAATATTTTTTTCAATAAGGTCTATATTAATCAAAAAGTCCGTTTCATTAACATCAACAAAAACAGGTTTAGCATGGCATAGAGTAACTGCAAAAGCAGTCGCAGCAAAAGTATTAACTGGCACTATAACTTCATCTCCAGGTTTTATTCCTAAAACTTTCAATGTTGCAAAAATGGCAGTACTCCCATTAGATGCCCCAATACAATGCTTAGCTCCACAAAAATCAGCAAACTTATTCTCAAAGTTTTTAACTTCTTCCCCCATAATAAAACTTGAATTATTTATAACTCTTTCAATAGCAGAATCTATCTCAGATTTCATAGAGTCGTGCTGTGCTTTTAGGTCCACTAATGGAATGTGCATGTTGATAGCAAATTTAGACATTTTTTAAGGATATGTATTTTAGATTTAAAGGCTGAAAACAGGCTTCCCGTTTTCATATTTTAATTCTTTTGTTTCACAGATATATTTTGCAGGATTTCCTGCCCACACCTGTCCAGCAGGCACATCTTTTCTGACAACTGAACCTGCTCCTATAACTGCGTAGTCTCCAATCTTAACTGGGAATAACGTTGCATTGCTCCCAATTACTACATTATTTCCGATGTGAGTAGGTCTCCAATGTTCCGGGCTCCCAGTCCTTCTACGAGATGGAGGAACTAAGTCATTTATTGTCATGACTCCGTGACCAACGAATACGTCATTGCCTATCGTTACTAAATCGCAAATAAAAGAGTGACTTGAAACAAAAGACCTATCCCCTATCTTGGCTCCACCTTGAATTTCTACATACGCTCCAACTTTTGTTTCTGCGCCTATTTCACAACCATAAGCATTTACAAATTTGAAGAGTTTAGCTCCCTTTCCTAATTTAATATCTTTAACTGTGCAGTATGGTCCAATTAGACTTCCTTCGCCAAGCTCATTCTTATCTCCTTCTACTATTGCTGTTGGGTGTTGTTCCATTTTATTTGTTAAACTCATAAAAACATGCAAATCAAACGTATTAAAATCTTCCCATATTCATTTAACTAAACAACACAAAATAAGTTCCTATAAGAGTTATTACCGTTCCTAAAAGAGTTTTCCATATATTGTGCTTTTCTTTAAAGATAAAATAACCAACCACCACTGAAAATAAGGCACTTGTTCTTTTTATTGCTATAACGTATGAAGAATAAGTAAATGAAACTGCCCAGAACTGGAAGGTTATTGCTCCAAATGCTATAAAGGTTAATAGAAGTAGAAATAGGAAATTTGATTTGAGCAGATTCTTACTTTCTTTGAAAACTGCTTTTTTATCTTTTATAGATAGATAGAGCCCTTGAACAATAAAGCTTACAGGATTTACGAGTAAAAGATAAGTAATCACATTGGAAGAACTTACTGAATATTTATCAAGAACTCCTCCTAACCCATAAATCATTGAAACTAAGAACATAAAGAAAATTCCTTTATTCTGGACAATATTTTTGAATGGCTCAAAAATGTCCTTTACTGATGATTTTTTTGAGTTAAGAACATAAATTCCTATAACTGCGAAGATAATTCCAAAAATTGCTGTAAATGGAGGTTTCTCTCCTAAAATAAAGAAGGCAAAGAAAAGTGTAAAAATAGGACTTAAAGCTAATAATGGAATAGCCTTTGACATTTCTGCTAATTTTAAAGATTTAGCATAAAATATCCGTGCAGAAGCATTTACTAAAGCTACAGGAATTAAAATAAGAAATAATTTGTTGCTAAAGACTAATTTATCGCGAAAGATAAAAAGTAGAATAACTGACAGAATACAACTTAATGTTGTGCTGACAAATGAAACATATTCTGGTTTTTGGGTTTTTAGAATATGCTTATTAATAGTATGCTCAAATGTCCATAGAACTGCTGTAATTAGTGCGAGATAAAACCATAACATACAGATATTGCTTCAAGTTACTTTAAGATTGTTTCTAACTCATAATTTAATAATTACTTAAAACATTAAGCTTATATAAAGCAGATTTTCATGTTTTCTATGGATCTTAAAAATACCAAAATTGATTTACCTTCTTTCGAAGGAGAAAGGTTATCAAACGGCACCAAAGCAAGCATATTAAAAGGAAGATTAGGTTTAGCTGTTTTAGCAGCAGTTAGACTGGCATATAGGGATACTCCTATTGTCTATGGTACAACGGGATACGAAAAAGGCAAGGGGTTGAATGGATCTGTAGAAAATGCTAATCCTTTTTTTCTTATAGGCGCAAATAATATTTTACGAGCACATGGTTTAAGAACAGCACAACTCTCCGATTTAGAGGCCTTATCCCAATCACCAATGTTTACACAAGGAGAGATATATGATACTAAATTTAATTTTAGGTCGTCAATTACAACGGACATAGGGTTAGTTTTAAAAAGCATTGGTCTACCATTTGAATATTTCAGTCACAGATTAGCTGAAAGCATTCCAGGCAGAATAAGCAAGGAAATTCAATCTGTTCAAGACTCATTGAGACCCCGAGAACCCCATATTGTTTTGGATTTTTCTAACCTAGACTTCGAAGTAGATACGCGAGGACAAGAGAGAAGCCATATTCAAAAACACCCCCTCTATAGTTCTTTCTTTCAAAGTTTTCCAAATCATCCTGGCCAGCCAGATACTGTTCCAAAAAAGCTAATATTCAAAGTTAAAAACCCCTCTAAAATAACTTTCGCTCCAGAATTTGCTAACGGGTATGGTTGGGGGAGGAAATTTACCCATTTTAGAAAAGATGGGGTGCCAATATTTGAAGAACAAAACGGGAGAGGATATGATGAAAAGGGAGACAAACGGTTTAAATCTTTCCATTATGGACTTACAAGATTAGACTTTAGTGCTTACCCAGAATCTTATCTTGGTCGATCTTATTGTTTATATGCAATAAATTTCAATTTAACTGGCGGTGTTGGTCAGGGCGGAAAAGTTATAATCATAGAAGAATAATATCTACTTTAAAAAACCTTTATAAATTATAAAAAATTAATTTTGTCTTGTAGCTTTATAGCTTCTGCCCTTGAGCGGTCCGGAAAGAATTTTTAGAGTTATAAAATAAATACAATTTGCGAATTCGTCACAAACATACCAATCAGAAGTATATTCTACATCTGCTCCGATTAGAGTTGATTGATAAGGAATTAAATCAAATTCATTTTTTACCCTAACTGGTAATTCGAGAGAACGTTGTTCCTTTGCTGAACTAATAGTAGCCAAAAGCCTCTGTTCTAATCCACCTTCCTGTAACACTATATCAGTTATCTTACCTTGAATGTTTGTTGTCATAGAAAAAATAACTAAACTAGGTATATAAATATTTTTATTATAGTAACTTTAAAGTGACTATTTAGATAACTTTAAATACCATTCCTCTAAACTAAATTTATGTCAATAGCAAATATAATTAATCCAGTCAGTTTAAATGATGCATCAATAGATATAAAATTTGTAAGAGATCAAGTTTCTCTCCCACAAGATGTTCAAGCAAGAGTAGATGCTAACTTTGAAGCATTTGCAATAAAAGCAGAACAAAAGACTGGCAAAAGACCAACAAAAGGAGAAATAGGTGTTTTGAGAGATTACAGAGTCTTACCAAATGGCGTAGAAGGAACTTGTGGAGTTTCAACTTTTGACAGAGTTCTTTATTTTGCAAGAACACAAATTCCAGAAGCTGATTATGCTCTTGGAAGAAATGTTGGTTTTCCTCTTGCTTCATGGGCAGTCCCTTTATCAAGTGACGGAAATTTAATTTTTGCCAGAAAAAAAGGAGCAGAAGGAGCATATGAAGGAAACCCCTACAGCGGTTTTGGTGCACTGGTGTCAGTAGATAAAGATATCAAAGATGGCAGATTAAATATGAATTCCTTCCTTGAAAGAAGTGTTGGAGGAGAAGTAGGCACAGAAGTTTGGAAAATGCTTTCTGGCGCAAGATTTACAGGAATAAATGACCACGATGAAAATTCTTCAAAAGTAAATAATGGATACGACTTAGTTATTGAATTTGGTTTGGATGCACCTGCAGAAAAAGTAATTTCAAGTCTTGCAAGTAATCCTCAATTCACAAGTAAAGAAGCTGTTTACGTTACAGCAGAGCCAAAAACATTAAGAGAATTTGCAGAAAGAAATCAAATGACTCATTCAGGAGTTATAGGTTTATTTAGTTATATTGGCTCAAGGTTCGGTTCAGAAGAGGCCTCCAAACAATATAGCAGTTATATAATGGCTGGAAAAAAGTTAAGTTTAGAATTCTTGAATATTTAAGGGGAACTATCAATATAGTGTTGTGCACAAGCACTGACGAACTGCTCTATGTCTGATTCATTATGCGAAGCGCTTAACTGTACTCTAATTTCATCTTTGCCTGCAGGAACTATCGGATGGCTAAGAGCTGTTACTAAAAATCCCTTTTTAAATAATTCTTCTGCTATTTTTTTGGTTTTTAATGGATCTCCAATTAAAATTGGTTGAATCGGATGGTTTGAATTATTCGCAAAAATTAATCCTGATTCATGTGCTTTTTGTTTAAAAAAAGTTATATTATCTTGTAGTTTTTTTAATACGGCTGTTCCATAGTTGCCAGACATTAATCTAATAGCCTCAATGCCTGCACTGGCACCTGCCCCAGAAATAGAATTTGAGTAAATATAACTTGCAGCAGATTCCCTCAAATAATCTATAAAAATCTTATCTGCTGTTACATAACCCCCTTCTGCACCAAATGCTTTTCCAAGGGTTCCAACTAAAATATCGCTCTCTGCTCCAAATACTTCTTCACATCCTCTACCAGTCGGTCCAAAGCATCCGACACCATGTGCGTCATCCACGATTACAATTATTCCCTGCTCAAAATCTTCATCATATTTTTCAGCTAATGTTTTTATTTTCTTAATATCTTGAGCCTCACCAAGCATACTGAATATTCCGTCGGTTGCAATAACCACTCTTAAAAATTTACCCTTGTTTTGAATGAGGATATTTTCTAAATCAGTATAATCCATATGCTTAAATATTTTTTTCTGTTCGTTGGTAAAGTTTGCAACTCTAACCCCCTCAATAATACTTCTGTGATTCAATTCATCAGAAATTACCAGAGTGTCTGCAGAAACTAAAGAACCAGCGCTTTGTCCCTTGAGAAGTGCATGAAGGACTGAGACATTTGCAGAAAATGCAGAAGAAAACACCATCGCATCTTGTTTTCCATGAAATATTGATAGGGATTTTTCAAGATCTTTATGGGCTTGAGTTGTCCCAGAGATAAACCTCACAGCCCCAGGACTTTTCCCAAAAGTAACTGCACCCCTTTCAGCTGCAGCAAGTATATTATTATTAAACCGAAGTCCTAAATAGTCATTGGAATTAAATATTAAGAAATCTTTACCTTCTATTATTGCTCTCGGGCATTCATTGGTATTTGAGAATCCTTCAATTACCTTCTCATGTCGTTTAGAAATAGCCAGTGCATCAATGCGTTTAATTTCTTCCAAGAGCATATTTTTGAATAATTCTTTGCCCATTTATAGATTAGAAACACTTTTGTTTATATAAGCTGAGATTTCAGCATCACTATTTTGAAAGGTCTTTAAAAATATTTCTTGGCCTAATTCTGCGGATTTGTGTACCGCTTCTATCAATTCTACGGATTTCTTAGCCTCTACTGCATCGACATAGTGGGAGTTTTCGTCTCCAATTATTTTCTTTATTGCTTCTCTGAATACTTGGTCGTGTTTTGATGATGAACCTCTATAAGAACCATAGTCATTTGCAGGAGCAGTTTCTTCACTATTTTCTGGAAGAGGATAGCCTTCAACGTTCCAATATTCTATTTTATTAAGATATTCTCCCCCGATTTTTGCCGAGCCTTTTGTTCCCAAGATAGTAATTGAACCTTCAAGATTTTTATTATATGCGCAAGAAGTGTAGAATATTGTGCCCGTTGCTCCTGAATTAAATTTTAAGATAACTGCACCAGTATCCTCCGTTTCAATATCGTGAACGAATTTATCTGTTTTAGCAAAAACGCTTTTTACTGGCCCGCCAATTAACTGGACTATGTCTAAGAAATGACTTGCTAAAGTTGCCAGAGCTCCCCCATCTAAAGCTTTTGTTCCTCGCCAATCAGCTTCTTGATAATATTCTGGCCTTCTATTCCAAAGTACATTTGAGTTTATTGCATAAATTTTACCAAACATTCCTTTGGATATTGCATCTTGAAGTATTTTTATTGGGGCGTTATGTCTGTTTTGTTTAACTATGAATAAATGTTTTTTACTTTTTTTAGCAGCCTCAATCATCCGATCGGCATCCGCAACATTTAGACACATAGGCTTCTCGCATATTACATGCTTACCAGCGTTTAGTGCGTCAATGCTCATTTGAGCATGCATACCTGAAGGAGTGCAAATATTTACAACATCAATATCTGGATGATTAAGTAAATCTTGATAATTGTAATAAACTCGTGCATTGCAGGACATTGCTGCTTCTTTTGCTTTATTCTCAACTGTGTCTGCTACTGCTAAGACTCTAACTCCCCCCATCTCTTTGAGGAAATTGATGTGCCTTACGCCTATTTTACCACAGCCCACAATCCCAAAGTTTACCATATAAAAACCATAAACTGGTTCTTTAAAAAAGTAGTGGGATTATTTTTATTACTTAAATCTACAACAAGTGAAGATTTATTTCCAATAAAGCATTTAAATTAACATAATCCTCCAGAATTCTATGGAACATATAGTCACTTCAAAAGAAACAATAAACATTCAAGACATTTTAGAAATATCAAAAGAAGCGGGGAAAAATATATTAGAATTTTATCATAAGGATTACGAAATAGTTCAGAAAAAAACAGATACTCAAAAAAGTGGATTTTCTCCAGTTACAGAAGCAGATGTAGCTTCAAATAAATTAATCACAGAATTTCTTAATAAAAAATATCCACTCATACCAATATTATCAGAAGAAGGAAAAGAAATAAGTTATGAAGAAAGAAAAAAATGGAGTCTTTTCTGGCTTGTTGATCCGCTAGATGGAACAAAAAACTTCATAAACAAAGACGGTGAATTTACAGTAAATATTGCCCTGGTTAACGAAGGAAAGCCAATTCTAGGAGTAGTCTATGTTCCAGTAAAAAATATATTCTATTATGCAGATAAGGTAAACGGCAGTTTCAAGAGGTCTGCAAACCGTGAGACACAAAAACTGCCAATAAAAAAAGAAAAAAGAAATACCTACATTGTTGTTGCAAGCAAGAACCATTTTAATGAGGAAACCGCCAAATTTATAGAAGAATTAAAAAAAGAACATCCCAATCTAGAACTAATGAATGTTGGAAGTTCTTTGAAGCTTTGTCTTGTAGCAGAAGGTAAAGCAGATATATATCCTCGCTTAGAACCTTGTTGGGAATGGGATACTGCTGCAGCTCATGCAATAGTTAAATTCGCGGGAAAACATGTTTTAGAATATGGCAAAGACACAGAGTTAGTATATAATAAAAAAAACCTTAGAAGCCCATTTTTTATTGTAAAATGAGCTTTATATTTTAACACGATTTCAAGAATAGATTTTTATAGCCCATTTTTAGAATATCTTTATGGATATAATAAAACCAAATGTATTTGTTGTTGGAGTTCCACGCTCTGGAAAAGTGCAGATGCGCAATGCTCTAAGCAAACACCCAGAGATATTTGTCAACATGGTAGACACTGACTTTTTTTCGGCAGATGTAGAAGGAAAACAAGATAGAATTAACTCAATTCAGAAGTATCTTTCCTATTTTCAAAAAGGTAAAAACAAAAAGATAATTTTAGACCAGGTATCTCGTTCAGCTGTTTCAAGAGTTGCAGCTCAAAAGATAAAGGAGTTTAATCCTAAAGCAAAAATAATAATACATTTGCGCGATCCAGCAGGCCAGATGTTTTCGTGGCATAATGCTTGCATGCGTTTAGGCTACGAAACAGAACCAGATTTTTCAAAAGCACTGGAATTAGAATCAAAAAGAAAGCAGAAAACCAGACAAGGATTTATCAAAAACTACTTTTACACAGATATGGCTGACTATTACCCTCAAGTCAAAAGATATATTGACGCCTTTGGTAGAGAAAAGGTTCATATTTTAATATTAGATGAGTTGAGAAAAGACGAGGATGGAGAATATTACAAAGTGCTTAAATTTTTAGGAGTAAAAAGGCAGAAACCTGATTTCACAACAAAAAATGAAGCAAGAATGGAACCAAAGAACAAATTCTTTCTACACATGAATAACTTCTTTATCAACTTGCCAAAACCAATAAGACTTGGAATAAAACACTTGCTCCCTTCTAAATTAGTTACTAAAATAAAATCATCAACACTAAAAGAACTCAAAGACAAAAAGAAATTAGACCCCTCATTAGAATATAAAATAAATAAATCCTTTGAACCAAATATCCGGAAACTTGAGAAATTAATAGGTAAGGACTTGAGCCTGTGGTACAATCCTAAAAAATCATAACATATAAATAACCTCAATTTTTCCGTTAAAACATGGATACTAAAGTTTTATGGTTTACGGGTCTTTCAGGCAGTGGTAAAACCACAAATGCAGATTTATTAATTAAAAAATTATCTGAATTAGGAAAAACATACAAATTAATTGAGGGCGATGTAGTTAGAAAAACAATCAATAAGCATTTGGGCTTTTCTCCAGAAGACATAAAACTGAATAACCGAACAATCGTAGAATTATGCGAAAAAGAAATTGGAAAAGTAGACTTTGTAATAGCTACGGTTGTCTCTCCATTTAAGGAGTCTAGAGAACACGCAAGACAGACATTCAAAGAAAGTTTTATAGAGGTATATGTAAACTGTCCTTATGAAGAATGTGCAAGAAGAAATGTAAAAGGTCTTCATACAAAAATAAAAACAGGTGAAATAAAAAAGTTAATTGGTTTCAATGTTGCCTATGAAGTTCCAAAAAGTCCAGAAATAGAATTAGACACAGCCAATGAAGAAATAGAACAGACGAACAATAAGATAATTGACTACTTAACTAATCAAGGTCTCCTATTCAACGCAAACAAATAAAAGCGTGTTTCTTAAGTATTTATAATGGATAGTAAAAAAGAGTTTGACTCTTCTTTAAAAATAATTGCAAAATCATCAATAATAGTTTTCATAGGATTATTCCTGGCAAAAATATTTTCTTATCTTTACAGACTAATAATTGCAAGAAATTACGGTCCAGAATCTTATGGCCTTTTCTCTTTAGGTCTAGTAATGGTTAGTTGGCTCGGGGTTTTCGCAATACTTGGCCTTAATGATGGATTATTGAGATATTTTGCTATGATGCGTGGTAAAAAAAGTTCTGATAAAAACTCTTACTTATTTCGTAAATCTTTCTCCCTTTTACTAATTACTGGTATCTTGAGTGGAGTAATCTTATTCATATTTGCCCCAACAATCGCAAATAATATTTTCAAAGAGCCAGATTTAGAATTATTTTTAAAAATTTTCAGCTTTGGTCTACCATTGAGCGTAATAATGGTTGTTTTTCAATCAGCTCTTCGCTCATATGAAGAAGTGAAATGGCATGTATTCATTTTTACAATTCTAAACAATTTTCTTCAGGTCACAATAATTTTTGCACTTGTCTTATTCGGAGTAAACAAGCTCGCAATACCTATATCCTACACTGCAGGAGTTTTCATAGTCTTTATTACTGCACTATTAATCACTAAAAAAAAGATACCAGAGGTTTTTAAAAAGTCAAAAAATCAAGGTAATAATTTATTCCATCAGCTTATTTTATATTCCTGGCCCTTAATCTTCGCAGAGATTATATGGAAAGTTTTCAAATGGACAGACTCTTTTCTGATAGGTTATTTTCAAACAGCTACAGAGGTCGGATTTTACAATGCTGCAATACCCATAGCGTTTTTGCTGACATTTTCATCTGACTTGATTATGCAGATGTTTATTCCTTTAATAAACAAAGAATACTCTCAAAAAAAAATGGAAGTAGTAAAACAATTAAGTCAACAAGTAGGAAAATGGTTATTCTTCATAAATCTTCCAATTTTAATTCTTTTGATAATGTTTCCCGAATGGTTTTTGACTCTATTATTTGGGCAAGAGTATACAGTTGCGGCAAGAGCGACACAAATACTCTCTTTAGGAGTTATATTCCTCTCTTTCAGTGGTGTTTCTACAAGGCTAATAGCAATGGCTGGAAAATCAAAAAAATTACTCTGGAATACTTTAGTAGTAGCCCTAATAAATGTTGCTCTAAATATATTTCTGATTCCTAAATACGGAATTAATGGAGCAGCAATCTCTACAACTATTTGCTTCATACTAACAAGTGTCATAGTAACTATTCAAGCATATAAAGAAACTGGAATAATACCAATACGCAGAAAAAACATAAATCTCGTTTTCGCAACAGTTATCTCTCTATTGATATTAATTCCTTTTAAAAAATACATAAATAGCATTTTATCTTTTATTCTGGTTTGTATATTATTTATGGCTCTTTATTTCTTGATTGTTCTTTTATGCAAAGGTTTTGATAAAAATGACACCATGATATTCAAGAGTTTTATGAAAAAATTAAAAGGAAACAGCTAAAAATCGTGTCTATCTAATAACTCATAGTATTTATCTTCCATTTTTTTAGATATTTTCTCCCAATTAAGTTCTTCAATCACAGTTTTCCTCGCATTTTTCCCAAGTCTGTCTCGTAGTTTTTTATTTTTAAGCAGTTTAATTACGCATTCAGCAAGTTGTTTATAGTTTCCCCCATCATAAAGCAGACCATTATAATCGTGTTTTACGTAATCGCTTACCCCAGGGTTATTTGCAAGAACAACCGGCAAACCACACGACATGGCTTCCATAGCAGTTATTCCCATGCCTCCACCCGGAACATTTCTATGAAAACTATCAACGTAAATTAAAGAAGAATTAAGTAACAACGGCATTTCATTATGGTTTGCCCATTTAAGGGTATTAATGTTTTTATCAAGATTATACTTTTTTATCATATTCTCAACTTTAGCATATCCTTCCTTCCTTATTAGTATGGAGTTAAATTCTGGAATTTCTTTTTTAATCAAGTTCATGGCTTGGACAAAAGTATCTGTGGAATATTTTTCAGAAGATTTTCTTAAGTATGCTATATCTATGCTCTTTTTGATTTTTAGAGGCTCAAACTCGGTGGTTTTTATTCCCCAATAAGGAAAGTCTACTTTTTGTTCTTTGATTTTATATTTTCTAACTAAGAATTCTTTAGTAGTCTTGTCAGGCGTTTCTATAAAGTCAGCTTTATTAAGAATATGCTTTAACATATATTTAGTAAAATAATTTCTAGTGCCAAACATATCTATATCACTTCCCCACACAGTCCCAATAAATGGGTGGAATCCTGTTAAACTCGCTAAGAAGCTAAATGTACCCAGATAATGTGCATGAATTACATCAGGTTTTATCTTCTTTATCAGCTTTTTTATTATTCCATAAGTTAGAAAAAAATTAATAGATTTATGATGTTTAGTTTTTGTAGAATAGACTTTGACTCCATTTATTTCGGCAGGGTTCGGGCTTATAACAAATACTTGATGCCCCCTATTTACAAAATTTTGTGCCCAAAAAGCTATATGTGGCGAAGTAGCATCTCCCAAATAACATATTTTTAATTTTTGTGTGTCCATGTATTAATTATTTGATGCAAATTCTTTTATTTTTCCCACGATATATTTGAGGTTCTCTTCAGTTAAGTGTGGCCCAATAGGAAGAGATAAGACTTCTTCAGAAACTTTTTCAGTTATTGGAAAGTCCCCTTTCTTATGCTCTAAATAATTATAGGCTGGTTGCAAATGTAAGCCTATGGGATAAAATACCATCGTAGAAATTCCTTCTTGCTCCAAAAATTGATGCAATTCTTGCCGATTTTTAGACATTATAGTATATTGATGATAGCCGTGTTTTACATTTGGTATTTTCCTCGGTATTTGTATTCTTTGAATTTTAGATAGCTCTTTATCATAATATCCTGCGTTGTATTCTCTTTTTTTCGCCCATTCTTCTATTTTAGGCATATACTTTAACATTATTGCAGCAGTTAATTCATTCATCCTATAATTTAATCCATATGTCTGGCTCAGATATCTAGGACCCTCAGGAGAAACACCGTTTGCAATTTTCTGTCTCAATATTTTTGCAAGATCATCATTATTCGTCAATATCATTCCTCCTTCTCCAAAAGCACCAAGGTTTTTCGCAGGGTAAAATGAGAAGCAACTCATATCTCCAAATGTACCTATTGGTTTTCCATTATACTCTGCCAAGTGAGCTTGAGCAGCATCCTCTATCACTCGTAAATTATGTTTCTTAGCAATTCTCATTAGTTCATCCATGTTTGCAGGCTGACCGAATAAGTGCACAGGGATAATTGCCTTAGTTCTATGATTTATTTTTTCTTCAATAAGTTTCGGATTTATATTAAATGTGTCTGGTTCAATATCAACAAAAACGGGTTTAGCACCAGTAGTTGCAATAACATTTGCAGTTGCAATAAATGTAAATGGTGTAGTTATGACTTCGTCGCCTTCTTTTATATTTAAAGCCATAATAGCTGCGTGCAAAGCAGCTGTTCCAGAAGCAACAGCAATAGCGTGTTTTGCATTATGAATCTTAGCAAATTTTTCTTCCAATTCTTTAACGCTTTTGTTCATGATAAACCGAGAATTATCAAAAACGTCAAAAAATGCTTCAGTAATTTCTTTTTTTAATGGAGCATATTGCCAATTAAGATTCACAAATGGAATTTTTGTCTCGCTAATTTTTGTAGCATTAGGAGATTC
>CAYHJV010000004.1:0-14998 GCA_964357045.1 Candidatus Woesearchaeota archaeon
CCCCACATTTTATCTTTTTTTGCTATTTCTTCAACAGTTTTTTTAGTATGAGGATTATCATACATTCCCGTATCAATTCCACCGGGTCTAATATCATAAATTTCTATACCTTCATCTCTTAATTCTCTTTCAATTCCCTTAATATAACCAACAAGAGCATGTTTTGCTGCAACATGTGTTGCACCAAAATGATAACCCCTCTCCCCAGACATAGAAGTTATAATTGCAATTTTTGCTTTTTGACTGTCTTTTATTTGCTTTCTGAATATTTCAACAACTTTTAGCATTAATCTATGCATTGCAGGAGTTAAACTTAATTCATTTGTAATTAATTCTGGAGATATTTTTTCAAAAGGAAGGTATATATTATCATTAGGAACTTTATATGAACCTGCACCCATCCCTATTGATTGAACTAAATAAAAGTTTTTATCTTTTGGTAGGTTTTTAATCAAATTATTTATACCTTCTTCGGTTATAAGGTCAGAAGCAATAAAAGAAATAAATTTTTCTTTACAACCCAATTTAATTAATCCCTGTTTAATTTTCTTAAGATTTTCAGAGGTTTTTGAAACCATAATAACTTCTATCTTTTTTTTAGATAAATAGTAAGCAATTGCTGTTCCTATATTCATTTTACAATTTTTTCCATCTATAGGGATTGTGTTGTGTGTTGGCTTGCCCTCAAATAAATAAACATGTTCTATTGGCTTAAAGCCACAACCAGTTATAATTACTGTAGGGTTCATATTATATCTTAATAATTAATACTTATAATCTTTACTAAACAATCAACCAAAATTCTTATAATAATTATTCTTTTTAATCGAAATCCCAGAAATTTAGCCTGCCTTTGTAAGGATTAAACTTTAACCTTTCTGGATTTTCTAAAATAAAGCCATAATTTCCCCAGAAACTATCTGCTAAATGAAGATTCGAATCTGCTTGGTGTTCTTTTTCGCTATTGTAATGTTTTACTCCAACCAGCGTGATCTTTCCAACTATTCCCCCACATGGGAGATTTTGAAATCCAAACTTTTCCATGGCTTTTTTATCTGTGGTTTTTGAGGCATGAATTAAAAATTCTCCTCTGAAATTAGTGTTCCACTTTCGTAATTCAATTTTCTTTCTTCCCTGCAAAATCAATTCCGCAAAAGGTTGTTTAATAGAAAGTGCTTTCATTCAAGAAGATTATAATGTAGATATATAATTTTTACGCTGCACTTGAGGTTATTTTGTTTTTGATAGGGGTGAAGAATTCATTGCCTAAATTGTCACGGAGAGGTTTGACTAAGATTATATCTTCATTTTTTGTATCGTATAAGCCTGTTCTATAAAGAACATGATAATTTAATTCGTTCAATAGAGTGATTACTGCAGAATTGTCGGACCTAACATCACAAATCATTCCTTGGTAGCCTTGTCTTTTTGCCTCGGTTTCAGCCTGTCTTATCATGAAAGCTCCGAAATATCTCCCTCTCAATTTTGGGTGTACTCTCATATTTTTGATTTCTCTAAGATATTTTGGAAAATCTTTCTGTGGTTGGGAAATTAAATCAGCAACTAAGTAATCATCTGAGAAGGCTAAGACAACATCTTTCCACTCTTTTCTTACTTCTTCCATGGCCCTTCCAACCCAATCTTCGTAGTTTGGATAATTAAAAGGCTGTTTTAATAAAAATCCCACTAATTTACTTCTATCTTTCTCATCTTCAGCAAATCTAAAATGGAAATCAAAACCCATTAAAGCCATAATTGGAAAGGGTTAATAAAAATTTGTGTGATTTTCTACGTAGAAAACCATCAATCTTAGTGTAAAAAACAAATATACTATAGCACCACAATGTTTATAAAGTGTAAAACATACACTATGTTAGTGTAGAAAAAACAATAAGTAGATAACCGCAAAATGACACAAACAATTGAACAAAAAATGCCAAACCAAGAACTAGTAAAAAATTATCGTGCGTATACTGATAAATATTTTCTTAGAAGCAAGCAGATTCTAAAAGTTGAAAATATAAACCCTACTATAAGATATCAGATTTTTGCCAGAAAAGACATGGATTATTTAGAAGGACTGAGCGAGACAGTAGGTTTTGTTAAGAGCGTGGTTGGAGACAAAGTGAAGATTTATTCTCTTAAAGACGGTCAAAATTACCAGGGGGGAGAACCATTAATGAAGCTTGAGGGAAGAGTCCAAGATTTAGTTGATTTAGAAACTGTTTACCTTGGTATTATGTCTGGGAGGTTTACAGGAGAGATAGATATGCAAACTGTAAGGGAAAAAGCCCGGGCAGTTGTTAAAGCCGCTAAAGATAAGCCTGTGTATTATTTTGGAGCAAGGCATTTCTTACCAGAGTTAGATAAACAAATAGGGAAAATTTGTTACGAAGAAGGTTTTGATGGAGCGTCAACAGATATTGGTGCTAAAGCTTGGAGCACTGAAGGCATTGGTACAATTCCACATGCTTTAATAATCGCAAACGCGGCTTACAGATACGAAAATGGATTAAAAGGGAATATAACTGTCGAAACTGCAAAAATATTTGACAAGCATATCGATGAAAAAGTTCCTAGAATTCTTTTGATAGACACGTTCAATAGAGAAATTTATGATTCAGTAGAAGCTGCAAAAAACGTTCCAAACCTCAAAGGCGTCAGAATAGATACATGTGGGGAGAACTATAGTCAAGGTTCAAGAAAGATAGAACTTCCTGAGTTGTTGAAGAGAGAAATTGATGAAAAATATTTAACAGGATCAGGCGTAAAAATAAATTCTGTTTGGGCTTTGCGAAGAGCCCTAGACGACGAAGGTTTTGGAAATCTTGAGATTACTGTTTCAAGCGGCTTTAATGAAAAGAAAACAGAAGCTTTTTTAAGAGCAGACGGCGTTTACCAAAAAATATACGGAAAAACTTTGTTTGATTCTATTGGAACAGGGAGCTTAGCGAACCCTGTAATGGCTACCTCAGATATTGTTGCTTATTACAGCGAGAAAAAGAAAAAATGGATACCTCTTTCAAAAAATGGAAGAGGAGAAGTGGAGAGCAAAAGACTGGAGGTTGCAAAATGAGAACAATATTTTGGAACGTTGATACTCAGTATGACTTTATGAGGTCAAATGGAAAGCTTTATGTTAGTGGAGCAGAAAAAATTGAAAAAAACCTAAGAAAATTGACTGGATTAGCGAGCAAACTTGGAATAAAGGTTGTAAACACAGCAGACTGGCACAACAAAAATTCTAAAGAAATCTCAGATAATCCTGACTTTGTAAATACTTTCCCAGAGCACTGCATGGAATATACTCAAGGAGCTGAATTTATTCCGGCAACAATACCTCATAATCCTTACGTAATTGATTGGAAAGCAGAAGATTTCGATGAGAGAACGATTGTTAACAGAAGGAATATTGTTTTGTATAAAGATAAGTTTGATGTTTTTTCAGGAACTCCTCACTCTTATGAAATCGTTGACATTCTAAAACCAGAGAGAGCAATTGTTTATGGTGTTGCGACAAATGTGTGCGTAAACGACGCAGTTAATGGCTTGTTGGAAAGAAAAATTCAAGTTTACATTCCTACAGACGCTATAAAAGAATTACCTAATTTGCCCCTACCTTATGAAAGTTGGATTAAGAAAGGAGCAATTTTAACAACAACAAAAGATGTTTGTAAATTTTTAGCGAAAAAAACAAATTATGAAATTTAAAACTTTTAGTATTATTGCTGGGAGTGAAGCTTGTAATGCACAGTGTCCTTTTTGCATATCAAAGATGACTCCTTTAAGTGGATTGAATATGAAAGAGCCAGAGGTGAACTGGAGGAATTTCAGAATTGCCTCAAAATTAGCCAGACAGACAGGGATTGACACAGCGATGATTACAGGAAAAGGAGAGCCAACACTTTTTCCAAAACAAGTAACAAAATATTTAGATGCGCTTGCGGAATTTGACTTTCCTTTTATAGAATTGCAGACAAATGGAATTCTTCTTTCGGAAAAAAGAGATAAATATGATCCATTTGTTAGGGAGTGGTATAATAAAGGGCTGACAATGCCTGCAATTTCTATTGTGCATTATGATTCTGAAAAAAATAGACAAATTTACCTTCCAAATAAAAAGAAATATATCGACTTGCCAGAATTGGTTGGATATTTACATAACATTGGTTTTTCTGTGAGACTGGCGTGCGTGGCTCTTAATGGTTTTATCGATAGTTCTGGACAATTAGAAAAATTAGTTGGATTCGCAAAAGAGAACAAAGTTGAACAGCTAACTGTCAGACCAGTAAACAAGCCAGAAGAAACAACGAATTTAATGGTTTATGATTGGACATCACAACATCATTTAAAACCTAATCAGCTGGAAGAAATTAGTAATTATTTAGAAAAAAACGGAACCAGATTGTTTAACTTATCTTATGGAGGAGTTGTTTATGATGTCTATGGTCAAAATGTATGTTTAACAAACTCTCTTACTAGAGACATTGATCCGGAAAGAGGAAGACAATTAATTTTTTTCCCAGACGGACACATAAGATATGATTGGGAAAAGGAAGGAGCTATTTTATTATGACAAATCAAAAAAAGCTGGAAGCGATGTCGGCGGTTTATACTTACTTCTTTCCAGAAGTTAGAAATTTAGTTCATAGCACAGACCACTTAAATCATGAGCTTTTTTTAACAACTACTCCTGTAGAAGAAGCTCAAAAAATAGTGGACTCTTTAAATTTCAGAAAGAAAATTAATGTGCCTTCTACCTTAGATGGAAAAGTAGATTTAGATTTAATACACGAACCAATTGTTAATAGAATTGCAGAAATATACGAGACAGTTGTTCCTGGGATTTCTGATTTTCAAAGCAGATATTTTACTTCAGGATCAAGCGAGGGGATATTCCATCTATTAGCTGAACTAAAAGCAAAAGGAAAGGACAAAATTTTTACTTTTGGTGGAGAATATGAAGGCTATAAAGAATATGGGAAAACTCTAGGAATCAAAACTGAAGAAGTTAATTTAAAAAGAGTCAGGTTAAGCAATCTTGAAAAAGGAGTTTGGTTTATTTCTAATCCTTCTGCTAGAGATGGCAATATAATTGGAAATGATACAATAAGAAAAATATGCGATTTAGGAAATGAAGTTTTCCTCGATTTGGCTTATGTTGGGTCTACAAAAAAATATAAGTTTGATGTTTCTCATGAGAATATTCCTGCGATATTTTTGTCTTTTAGCAAACCTTATGGTGTTTTTAGATTTAGAATGGGTTTTACTTTTTCTAGAAAACCTATAAACTCACTTTACGCTAACAAGTGGTTTAAAGACGTGCAAAGAGTGTTAACCGCTCTTAAAATTGCGGAAGAAGTTGGGCCAACTGGCTTGTATGATAAGTATAAAGAAAAACAATCGAACATTATAAATCAAATTAATCAGGAATATGGATTACCTGTTAAACCCAGCGATTCTATTTTATTGGGGAATATTCCTGAGTCAGACTCAACTAATTTATCAAAATTACAGAGAGATTTGCTTTCTCCTTATAAACGTGGCGATAGACACAGATTATGTTTGACGCCTTATTACGAGGAGCTTGAAAATTATGAAGCACAAGATGGTAAATTACTACAAAAACCCTGCAAGTAGTGTTGATTTAATTGTTCAATACAACAAAGGAATAGTTTTAGTTAGAAGAAAGTATGAGCCGTTCAAAGATTTTTGGGCTTTGCCTGGGGGATTTTTGGAAAATGGAAAAGAAAACTTGGAAGAAGCCGCAGTCAGGGAATTATTTGAGGAAACAGATCTAAGAGCAAAGGTTGATGATTTAAGGTTGGTTGGAGTTTATTCAGATCCTAGAAGAGATCCTAGGGGCCATGTAATATCTCATGTCTATAAAGTCAAAAAGTTTTCCGGATATTTAAAGGCTAAAGACGATGCTGCAGAAGTTTCTTTTTTCAAAGAACTTCCTTTAAAATTAGCTTTTGATCATGATAAAATACTAAGAGATTACTTTAAAAATCTTGAATCTGGTGTAATAAAATGTTTAATAGAATAGCAATTCTGCTGAAAAATGACATCAAGATGGAATCCAAGATAATCGAGTACATAAAAAAGATATCAAATAATAGCGAGGTGAAAATTATTTCCTTTAATGATTTAAAAAAAGATAGTTTGGAAGATTCTGATCTGATAATAACTCTTGGGGGAGATGGAACATTTGTGAAAGCAGCAAATTTAATTGAAGACTCTTTAATTTTAGGAATAAATGCTGAGCCGCATAAAAGCGAAGGAGCTCTTACTAGCTTGGACATTAAAGAATTGGAAAAACTAAAAGAAATATTTGCCGGCAATTTTGACACAATAAATAGACACAGAGCAAGAATCAAATTGAATAGAAAAATTTTAGACGAATATGCTTCAAATGAAGTTTATGTTGGAGCAAGCTCACAATTTCACAGTTCTAGATATACAATAAAATTTAATGGTTTTGAGGAGGAGCATAGAAGTTCTGGGGTGATTGTTTCTACCGGAACAGGCTCTCCTGCATGGTTTTATTCTGCCGGAGGGAAAATATTTGATCATGACGAAGAAAAACTTGGATTTATAGTAAGAGAACCTTATTTTGGCAAGAGAATATTTACTCCAAAGCTTCTTAATGGCTATATTTTAAAAGGAGAGAAAATTGTCCTAGAGTCTAGAAGAGATTTTGGTGGGATTGTCGCAATTAATGACTCAATTTATGATTTCAATAAAGGAGATATAGTTGAAATTGAGATTTCAGATAAGCCACTTAGGGTGATTATACCAAAATGAAATTCTAATGAGAAACTTTTGGCTTTTCGGCAGCTAAAATAACATTCGTCGGAGGATATTGCCTTTCAACGAGTTTACTTCCTTCTTTTTTGTAAATTGTTGCTCTTCTTTTATAATAATTATCAATAATATAAGGATTACTAAAGGTCTGTGATCCTTTAAGAACTTCAAACCCGATTTTTTTAAGTTCTTTTACCCAGTCGCTGAAACTCCAAAATCCGAACTCTTCGTGCATTTCACTCATCCAGTTGTCTGTATAACTCATCTTACTAATATATTCGTAGGAATCTCTTAGAGAAATTTCTATTAATTTTTTACCGCCAAAATTTATTTTTTTGAATTTTATTCTTCTTGGTTTGAAATCTTTTACAAATCTGAAAAACTTTGTGTAAGTGGACAACTCCTGTATTTTTCCTTCAGATTTACCGTCTTTTTCATTTAATTCCAATAAAATTTTCTCCTTTCCATTTTCAGGGCCGATGACGTCTCTTATTATAATGTTTCCCCCTGGTGTTAATTGCTTAAATGTATTTTTCAACAATTTGTAAAATGCTTTTTTCCCTGTGTAGGAATATATTTCATGTAAAACAGAAGAATAGATAAAAGTATTGATGGTGTTTTCTTTAAAGTTCTGGTCTAATATATTTCTTCTGTAAAAGTATACGAATGGGTTTGGATAATTCTGCAACTTACAAAACTCATAAAATTTTCTTGTGGCTTCTATTCCAATTACATCAGACTCTGTAAATTTTTCGGACAACTTAAAAACCAAAGCGCCTGTTCCGCAGCCAGCATCAACTATTTTTCCTTGAACAACAAAAGGCTCAATGTCTCTAAATTTAAACTCTATAGCATTGTCCATGCCTCTTGCGTAAGTATTGTAATCTCTAGTCTCAGTTATGTCCGCATCCTCTGTTAAAATAGAGTCTTTAAATAATTCTATAATTAAATCGCCTAAATTATATTCCAAATAAACATCCTGAGTTGCCTGGGAAGCGTACTCTTTCCATTTACCATCTTTTCTCCAATCTTTTCCAGATTTTACAAGAAGGTCTATAACTTCGTACGGTCTTAATGTGCTGTACTTGTTTTTCTTTTCATCAACTAACTCTACCGGCTGGTTTTTAAATTCTAATTTTTTAAAAAGATTCATTACAGAGGGTGTAGAGCAGGCAAGAATTGTATTTTTTGGAGTTAGTTTTTCTCCCCCTTGATAATAAATACTATTTAAAAGATATTTTGCATATTTTGGTGTGTTTTTGACGTCTTCTATAGGATATATTTTTATCTCGCACGACAGGTCTCTTGAGAATTTTTCGATTGCTAAAACTCTTAAGTACAACGGGATTGGATTTCGTCTTGTGTTAGCGTGGTTTGCAGAAGTAACAGCAAAAATAATTTTGTCAATTCTTTGGTTCCCGACTCCTTGGTCTATGAGATCTCTCAAGTAACTAAATTGAAACTTAGTTAACATATGATGTCTTCCTGGGAAAAGTACAGCGACCATGTTCAAATTAATCTGTAAACCTTTAAATATCTTAATGTTCTATCAACACTATGGGGGATAAGTTTCAAAGACCGTCTGTAACAGTGGACATGGTTGTTTTTACGATACAAGGCAATCAGCTAAAAGTTCTCCTAGTAAAAAGAAAAATAAATCCATTTAGAGGGAAATGGAGTCTTCCCGGGGGTTTTGTCAGAATGAATGAAAATTTAGAACAGGCTGCGAAGAGAGAGCTCGAGGAAGAGACTGGTGTAAAAAATATTTACTTGGAACAACTTTATACTTTTGGAGATCCTAAAAGAGATCCGAGAGAAAGAGTAATAACTATTTCTTATATGGCGCTTATTAATTCTGAGAATATAAAACTAAGAGCATCAACAGATGCATCAGAGGCTGAGTGGTTTGTTGTAAAAAATATTCCAATTTTGGCGTTTGATCATAAAGAAATACTAGAATACGCTTTGAAAAGACTGAGGTGGAAGCTTGAATATACTACGGTAGCTTTTTCTTTGCTTCCAAAAAAATTCACAATAAGCAGCATCCAGAGAATTTATGAAATAGTTTTCAATAAAAAATTTGATAAGAGAAATTTCAGCAAAAAAATTCTTTCTTTAGATGTATTGAAAGAAGAAGAAATAAAAAAGGACGTTTCTCATAGGCCCCCCATGCTTTATTCTTTAAAAAAAGATATTGGAGAAATAGTCGAAATACTTTAATTTTCCGTACCAAAATCCTTAAATACTTTAATGAAAAACAATAATGATAAATGGAAAAAAGTCAAAATAACTCAGAGAGAAAAGACTTGAGTAAGTTAGAAAAAGCTTCGTTAGCTGCCGGCATTGCTGTGGCTAGTTTTGGAGTTGGTTATATAGGTTACGGTTTAGTAAAAGGGAACCAAGAGATGGTTAATGATGGATATACCTGCATAAAAGCCTCTGCATTACCCATTGGATTAACGCTTCTAACTTATTTATCCAGAAACAATAGAAAAAACAATTACTAACCAAAACCCTTATAATCCTAAACCTATTGGAGTTTTTCTATCAATAAAAATGTCACAAGTAGCTATAGCTCACGAGAGAAAACCTGAAGAGATTGAGAAGATACTTCATCCTTTTGTTAGGGAGTGGTTTTTTTCAAAATTTAAAGAGTTCTCCATTCCTCAAAAGTATGGAGTTTTGAGTATTTGGGAAAGGAAGAATATTTTGATTTCGGCACCGACGGGGGGAACAAAAACACTCACGGCTTTTTTGTCTATATTAAATTACCTTGTTGTGCTTGCTGATAAAGGCGAGTTGAAAGATAAAGTTTATGCAGTTTATAACTCTCCATTGAAAGCTCTTAGCAATGATATTCATAAAAATTTAATTGAGCCTTTACAGGAAATAAAAGAAATTGCGGTGAAGCACGGCAAAAAGTTGCAGGAAATTCGTGTTGGGTTGAGGACAGGCGACACTACGGCTTATGAAAGAGCAAAGATGGCCAGGAAAGCCCCCCATATTTTAATTACAACGCCTGAATCTTTGAGCATTGTTTTAACAACCGAGAAATTCATTGAGAATTTTAGGGCTGTAGAGTTTTGTGTCGTTGATGAGATTCATGCTTTAGGGGGGAATAAAAGAGGGGTTTATTTGAGTTTAAGTTTAGAAAGGTTAAATGAAGTTTCTGGTATATGGCCTGTAAAAATAGGTTTGAGCGCAACAATTGAACCTTTAGAGGAAGTTGCCAAATTTTTAGTTGGTATAGATAAAAAAGATAAATCAAACAAAAGAGATGTCCAAATTGCAAAAGTTCCTATGAACAAAAAATTGGATATAGATGTCTTAAGTCCTGCTTCAGATTTGATTTTAGATAAAGAATCTCACAAGAAAATGTATCATTTAATTGATGACCTTATTAAAAAACATAAAACAACTTTAATATTCACAAACACTCGTTCGGCTACAGAAAGAGTTGTGAATTATCTTAAGGATAAATTTCCAACAGAATATGGTGATGATAATATAGCGGCTCACCATTCCTCCTTGAGCAAAGAACACAGGTTTGATATTGAGGAGAGATTGAGGCAAGGAAACTTAAAAGTTGTTGTTTGCAGTACAAGTTTAGAATTGGGGATTGATATAGGATATATTGATTTAGTAATTTTGTTAGGTAGTCCAAAAGCATCGTCTCGAGCTCTTCAAAGAATTGGAAGAGCAGGACACAAACTTCATGAAACAGCAAAAGGAAGATTTATTGTCTTGGACAGAGATGATATGTTGGAGTGTTCTGTAATTCAAAAAGAAATGCTGGAGGGAAAAATAGATGAGATTCATTTTCCAAGAAATTGTCTTGATGTTTTATCACAGCAAATTTATGGTATGGCTATTTACAAGACTTGGGATGTTGATGAACTGCTTGATACAATAAGAAAAAGTTATTGTTATTCTGAATTAACAAAAAATGATTTTTTCTCTGTTGTAAGTTATCTTTCTGGGCAATATGACTTGGAAAGCAGCAGAGTTTACGGAAAAATTTGGTATGATGTAAAAGAAAAGAAAATTGGGAAAAGAGGAAAGATGGCAAGAGTTATTTACATGACTAACATTGGTACAATTCCAGAAGAATCTTTTATAACTGTTAAGCTGGCAGGAGGGGAGGGAAATAAAATTGGTGCTATCGATGAAACATTTTTGAGCAGGATGAAGAAAGGAGATATTTTTGTATTAGGAGGAAGTAAATACCAGTATGCTTACACAAAAGGAATGAATCTTTTTGTAAGACCAGAAACTAAAAGGTCTCCTACAATTCCATCATGGTTTTCGGAAATGCTTCCATTAAGTTTTGATTCTGCTCTTGAAATAAATAAATTTAGGAGAGAGATTTGGGAAAGGTTTGAAAAAAAGAAAAGTGAAAAAGAAATCTTGGTTTTTATACAAAAATATCTTTACGTCAATCAACAAATTTCGGAAGAGATTTACAATTATTTTTATCAACAGTATAAATTCGCAGAAATTCCTCATGAAAATTTAATGTTTATTGAGAAGTATGTTGATGAGAGAGATCATAAAAAATATATTTTAGTTCATAGCATGTATGGCAGGAGAGTTAATGATGCATTATCAAGGGCTCTTGGATTTCTTCTTGGGCAGCAAGGTATGAGGGATGTAGAAATCGGAATAAGTGACAGAGGCTTTTATTTAAGTTCTGAAACCCTTGATATAGAAAAATCTCTCTCAAAGTTAAGCTCGAAAAATATTGAAGATATTTTAAAGGAAGCCATTGAAAAAACAGATATTTTAACAAGAAGATTTAGACATTGTGCAACTCGCTCCCTCATGATTTTAAGAAGTTATAAGGGAAATACTAAGAGTGTAAAGAAACAGCAGATGAAATCACATTTCCTTATTTCAGCTGTAAAGAAAATAAGTCAGGAGTTTCCTATTTTGAGAGAAGCCAAAAGAGAAATTTTTGAAGATTTAATGGACATTGATAGTGCCAAAAAGGTTCTTGACTGGATAAGCGAAGGAAAAGTAAAAATTTCAACCTCTGATGTTAAAATCCCCTCGCCATTTTCATTAAACTTGCTGCTTCAAGGTCATATGGATTTAATGAGGATTGAAGACAAGCAGGATTTTTTGAAAAGAATGCATGATGTTTATGTGCAAGAAATTGAGAGAAAGTCAGCGCCTAGACCAGAAGTTGCAACCTCAGTAGAGTATGAAAATTTTGATGAATATAAAGAGTTTTTGAAAGAGGTTGGGAGATGAGGGGGGAAGAATTGGATTAAAATTAAGATTATAACTGGAGATTAATTTTCAAGGATTGGTTTCTGAGGGCTTAATTTTACTTCTTTAGTTTCTATTCCTAAATCCTGTTTTGTTAAAAACCATGCAAATTTGAGGAAATTTTTTGCAGTTTCATTTTCCATATTTAATTTATACATTTCTGACTTTCCAACCCGTCTTGTTTTTACTATTATACCCTTTTTGAGAAATTCATCAAAAAAACTCTTAAGGGAATTGTAGCTTATTCCTGCTTCTTTTGCCATATCAGTCATATTAAAGTCAAAGAAATGGCTCCCAATAAGAAAATCCAAAAATCTAAGTTTAGGGGTGTCTCCAAAGTATTCCAAAAATGCTGATTTATTTTTCTGAATCATATTGTCTTCACGAATAAAGGGTTTATAAATATTTCTAAAAACTATGCTTAAACTATCAATTATGGAAACATTTAAAAATAACCAATTCTGTATATTATATGGAAAAAGAGGAAGCTCAGCTTATGTTTAAGCTTGCTTATTCAAAGAAAAATTGGGGGGCTAAATATGACAGGCTTGAGCACTTTAAGAGATTTCCAAACTTAAAGAAAATAATAAAAGATCTTGAAAACAAAAGGTGGTTAATTGTAAAAAAGAAACCCGGTTACACGGGGATTTCTCTTAATTCAGAATACAAAAAAGAAATTGTTGAATTCATTGAAAATCACATTCCAGAAGCAAGGGGTTGGATCAATTAGAGTATGAAAATTTTGATGAATATAAAGAGTTTTTGAAAGAGGTGGGAAGATGAGAAAGGAAATACTCTCAGAGGGGCAGTTGATAATATTTTAATGAAGGGAAAGAAATTAATTGTATTAGACTACAAAACGCGAGGCTACGAATTAAAAGAAGATACTCACGAACACTATCAAGACCAACTTGACATTTATAATTTCCTTCTTAGAAAAGCTGGCTATCAAACAGAAAATTATTCTTTCCTATTATTTTATGTTCCAAAAGAAGTAATGCCTACTGGAGAAGTTATATTTGATACTACCTTAAAGAAAATGAAAATTGATATAAAAAACGCCGAGAACATATTCAAGGAAGCAATTAAGTTGCTTAATTCTGATTGTCCGGCTAAGAGTTGTGATTGGTGTGAAGGAAGATGAAAGAATAACAAACAAAAAGTCAATTACTTTGTTATGTTAATACTCTCTCCATCAGAATAACTATGCTCGCCGTAATCTTTATGGTCTATATAGAGCTTGATAGGACCTTCTTCATAACCCCTAAAATATGCATACCCATCACTATCAGTATCTTCTGTACCACTCATGCCCCTATGGAATTCCGTAAACTCAATTCTAACAGAAACACCCTCTAAGGGCTCTTCATCATCATCTAAAACTCTAACAGATAAGTCTGCCATTAACTATTCATTCACCAGAACTATATAAATATTAAGCTATTTCTGATTATTGTATGAAACTAAAATCAAAACCAAAAACCCCTTCCCACATCCTCATAGACAAATCCGTTTATTTTTCAAAACATTTAAATACTATAGCCAACTATAATTAGTTATAACTAGTTACAATAAAATGCCAACAACAATACAAATTTCCAATGATGTCAAGGAAGCTTTGGATAAAATGAAGCTCCATAAAAGAGAAACTTACAACGATGTTATAGAAAACATGATAGAAGATAACCTGGAACTTAATGAAGAGACTAAAAAAGATTTGGAAAGAGCAAGAAAAGAAGAAGGAATTCCCCACGAAGAAGTTAAAAAAAGACTGGGATTATAATGTTCGAACTGGAATGGAAAAAAGGAGCCATCATACAACTTAATAATTTAGAATCATCGGTTTCTAATAGAATTTTTAAGAAAGTTGAAACCTTAAAAGAAAATCCTTTCTCAAAAGACATCAAAAGACTTAAAGGAGAAAATGCTTTTAGATTAAGAGTTGGAGATTATAGGATTATTTTTGAAGTTGATATTAACAAAAAACTGATTAGTATATTAAGATTAGGTCACAGAAGAAACATCTATAAATATTAATAAAATTCTAATTTTATGAAACCTCCATTCATCTTCATAGACAAATCCGTTTACTTCCCAAAGTTGAAAATTCTCGCGATAACGGATTTGCATTTGGGCTATGAGACAATGCTGCGAGAGAGGGGATTGATTTTTCCTTTAAACCAGCTTGAAGAGTCAAAAAAAGATATTAGAAATATAATGAAGTTTTTAGAAAAGAAAAAATACGATGTGAAGAAAATAATTATTCTCGGAGATTTGAAACATCAGTTTGGATTTTCATACGGCGAGGCTTATGAAGTAAGAGATTTCCTTAGATACACGGAGAATTTTGTTTCTGGAGAAAATTTAATTTTAATAAAAGGAAATCATGAGAAAATTGAACTTGATAAGAATAGATATAGAGATTTCTACATTGAAGATGAAACGGCCTTTTTGCATGGTGATAGGATATTTCCTGAAGTTCTTGATAAAAAAATAAAAACTCTTGTTATGGGACATTCTCATCCTTCTGTCACTATCTCTGATAAAAAAGGAATTAAAAAGGAAAAGTACAAATGCTTTTTAATTGGAAAATGGAAGGGGAAAGAGGCAATTGTTTTACCTAGTTTCTTCTCCTTCAATGAAGGTTCTAAAATTGTTGACGGTTTTAATAAGGATTTTTTTATAATCCCCCAGAAAACATTAAAGAATTTTAAGGTTCATGTTGTTGGAAAAGAAAAAGTTTATGAATTTGGGAAGTTGGGGGAGATTTGAGGTTTTTATTAAAAAGTGCCGCGCTCCATTTCATTCCGCTAATTGTCTCGCTTCGTTCGTTATTGATATAAATTTTAATCTAAACTCGCTAAATAATATATTAAGTTGTATTTCTATATTATAATAAAATCAATTCTAAATAAAACAA
>CAYHJV010000005.1:0-14860 GCA_964357045.1 Candidatus Woesearchaeota archaeon
AATTATCGACGGTAAAAAAGAAGTATAAAAATCAGATTCCTGCTCAGGCTCAGGGGGAGACATCCCATAAGGAAGTTCATTGTTATGAGTAGCGTAAAAATCAACAACGTACAGTCCTATAAACTGCGTTATTATAAACATAGACAAAAGAACAAAAGTTATTTTCACTGTATGTTTCATAACGCCGCCTATTTTTAAGCAAAGCAAAAAGAGTTTTTAAAGATGAGCTTTAATTAATCAACCTTTCACGACAACCAACGGTTTTAGTCTAACAACCTTCTTGCTTATTCCAATATCTTCAACTACTTTAACAACTTCATCAATATCTTTGTAAACTTCCGGAGCTTCTTCTGCCAGCGACCTAAAACTGCCTGCCTTTACTTGAATGCCCAATTTGTTCAATTCTTTTTCTATGTTCTCTCCGCTCAAAGTTCTTATTGCTTTGCTTCTGCTCTTGACCCTGCCCGCGCCGTGAACGGTGCTTCCAAAAGTTGTTTCCTCCGCCTTTTTTGTTCCGACTAGAAGATAAGATGAAGTTCCCATGCTTCCAGGAATTAAAACCGGCTGCCCGATTTTTCTGTAATCTTTTGGGATTTCCATCCTGCCCGGACCGTACCCTCTCGTGGCCCCTTTTCTATGGACACAAACTTTTACTTTTTCCCCGTTAATTTCATACTCTTCAATTTTTGCAATATTGTGGCAGACATCGTACAAAACATCTACTTCTGTTTTAGGAAAAAGCCTTTGTATTTCTTCTCTAATCCAATAAGTTATCAACTGTCTGTTTGCAAAGGCGAAATTTGCAGCGGCATTCATCGCAGCCAAATAATCTTGCCCTAACTTACTCTTTATAGGCGCATTAATTAACTCTCTGTCGGGTAAATTTTCAAAACCATATTCAGTTTCCATTTTTTTTATGTAGTCTGAAGCGACCTGATGCCCCAACCCTCTAGAACCACAATGTATCATGATAACAACTTGATTTTCTTCAAGACCAAAAACTTTTGCCGCCTTTTCATCGTAAATTTTTTCAACGTATTGAACTTCAAGAAAATGATTTCCAGCTCCAAGAGTCCCAAGCTGTCCAATTCCTCTTTTCATAGCCCTATCTGAAATTTTTTCAGCATCAGCGTTTTTCAAGCAACCCTCTTCTTCAGCGTGCAAGTAGTCTTCTTTTTTCCCATAACCTTTCTCAACTAGGTATCTAGCTCCCCCCTCTAAAATTTTCTTTAACTCATTTTTTGTCATGTTGAATTTACTTCCCCTTCCAATCCCCGAAGGAATTTTTTCATACAAACCATTAACAACTTCTTTTTGTTTTTTCAAAATATCTTTTTTTGTGAGATTTGTTCTCAAAAGTCTCACGCCGCAATTAATATCGTAGCCTACACCCCCTGGTGAAATAATTCCCTTATCCATGTCAAAAGCAGCAACTCCGCCGATACTGAAACCATATCCTTGATGGGCGTCGCTGAGGGCGATAGAAGCCACCAAAATTCCTGGCAGCTGAGCAACATTTTTAACCTGCTCTAAAGTTTTGTCCATTTTTATAGCATCAATAATTTTTTCGGAACCATAGACTATTCCTGGAACTTTCATATTCCCTTCTATAGGAATTTCGTATACGTTTTCTTTGATTTTATTTAAGTTCGTCATTTTTTGTTTTTCGCGTTATATCATCAGGCTTGACCCTATCTTAAAGGAGATGTCATAAGAAGAACCTTGGTTCTTTTTATCAGGCTTGACCCTAACATAAGGGAAGCTTCATAAAAGAAACCGTAGGTGTCTTTTATATATCTAATACGACTTGTGCGACCCATCCTTTTTTTCCTCCAAGGTTTTTTATAAACATATCATTGTAGGTAACGGCTTTGACATGCATATAACCTTTCTCATTTCTAATCTTCTCGCCGAAGATTTTTGCATTTAAAGATTTTTTATCTTTGCCAAGAGTAATCTTAATTTTGGCTGTCAAGAAATTTTTAGCATCTATAAAATATAAAATTTCTTCTAGAAAATTGTACATTAAACTTTCTAAATCCTTTCCATTAACATTAAAACTGATTTTTTTCTCTGATTTGACTTTTCCATTTGCAACATATTCAATTAAGGCTAAAGCAGAATTCTCGAATGCTTCCTCAACGGTCTTTCCGTAAGCCTGAAATTTAACATCCGCAGTGTGCTCCAAAAATTTAAATTTTTTCATAATAAGAAAAAATCAAGGCAGTTTATTAATTTTCCTTAAAAGAACAGAACAACTTCAGTTGTCTTGGATCATAGGTTGTGTTATTAGAGGTTATGATAACCGAGCGAACGTATACATCCTTTTCTTGAGTGAAGGTTACAGAACAGACCTCGCCTAAATTGCATAGATTAGATTTACAATCTAAATAACTTGGGATTTCTCCTTGCATTTTAGTCCAAACTTGAGAAGGTCCATTTTCGACAGGCACGCTTGAATTTAATATATATCCTCTAAGCGTGTCGTTTATTTGTATCTCTTGAAGAATTGCCAATTCCACGGCGTAAACATCCGAAGAAACATCCTTTTTTTGGATATACCCTTTGTTCAAAACAATCAATAAGACTCCAGTAATAAGCAATACAGCCACGAATGCTTCTACAACTCTTATCCATCCTTCTTTATTTTTATAAAGACTGTCGTATTTTTTTGCCATTAAAATAAAATTATTTTTAATTTACCGTATAGAATGGTGGCGTTCCCATTAACATATTGTACTTTCCTTTCTTTAACAAATACATCTCTGTCAATTTCGCTGATTGTTGTTTTTACGGGGGTGCCGTTAGCTAATGTAAACTCCATTTCCATCTTGTTTTCCTGAGGAATACTTAAATTCCCTTTAAAAGATTCAAAGTTATTTATCGCCGATAAAACCCTTTTCTCAAATACGTAATTGCCATTTCTTATAGATTTAATTTGGGCCCATTCGACAGCACCACTACAAACTGTTCCAGGAGGAGAAAATTCTTTGGAGTAATAAGCCCATAAAATATTTTCAATTGTTCCAGTTAGGTTAATATCCAAACTTTGAGAGCTGTAGCCGGTTTTTAACTGAACACCATTGATATCTTTAGCTATACCGATTCCAATTTCTCCAAGTTGTCCAACGAGACTATAATTAACTCTAGTACAGTTCGCGGTTCCAGAAGAATTAATAACAACCGTCGTCATTTCATTGGAAAGTAAATTTGTTGTTTCCACCCATAAACTCTCCAGCAAAACTTCCCTGTCTTTTTCTGTTTTCAAAAGAGGTTGCGTAGCTAGGTATATTCCCACCAAAAATAAAATAAAAATAGTGAAGGATGCGATTACACCGACATGCGAACCTCTACGATCTTTCAGAAGAATTTTATTTTTCATCTTATAATGGTTCAGGAGCCCCAAAAATTAATCCTGCTAAAGTTGAAATGAAAAATGAACCCACCATTAATCCAAAAGAATGTCTTATTCCTGCTTTAAAAGTTCCTTCAGAAAGCTTTCCTATAGTAAGCCCGCTAAAAAGTCCTTGAATCAATAAGAGATATAAAAAAGAGTTGGATATTTCTTGGGCTGATACATTCTGCCCCGTTTGCAATCCCCCAATACCGATGCTTCTTACATCAGCAATCCCTGAAATTAAAGGCAGTATTTTGAACTGCATAACTAAAATTATTATCATGAAGACTAAAAATATTATATAGCCTTGAACAACCAGTGTCGATATAACGGCCTTTCTCTCTTTCCTTAATTTATCAGACAAACTAACGGCGCCCGCAACACTTTCTAATATCTCGCCAATATCCCCTCCGGCTTTTTCCGCCTGTCCTATAAGAGTTAAAGCCCTTGCTATAGCCTTGTTGTTTATATCTTCAGAGAAGACTTTTAGAGCTTGACTTAAAGGAATTCCCAGAGATATTTGGTTAGCGAGTTTTTCAATATTCTCGCTTAAAACTCCATAGGGCTTGCGTCTCATATTTACAATACTTTTACTTATAGGGGTTCCAGTCTTTACACTCTCAACAAGATTTCTAGCAAACTCCAGGAACATTTCTTCTTTTTGTGAAGCTACCCTAACATCATTTATGAAAGTCACTACAAATGGAGTTGCGCCTATTATCATTCCAACTCCAAAAAAGAAGAAGAAAAGATCGGTTCCTCTAAAAAACAAAGACAATAGCATAACAATTACTGCCGACGCAATTCCCACCCAGTGCATTTTTTTAAGTTCCATATTATTAGCCGCTAGACGTTTGTTTTAAGTGCAAAAATGTTAAAAATAAAGCATTAATCATGGTAACTCCGAGCACCATAACTAAAGTTATTCCCGAAGAGCTCAAAGCTACTCCAAGCCCACTTATACTCATCATAATAAGCAAAAGCATTATTATCATAGGGGCTGCAATAACCACACTTATGTATATATCCATAAAAGTCTCCGCACTTTTTGTATACTTCTCTCTCTCAATTTTGTATTCAAAAAGAAGTGTGTTCGCTCTTTTGTCAAAAAAATCAGAGAGACTTCCTCCAGAGTCTATCGTGGTAGCTATACCATTAAGCAGCTCAGCAAACCTGCTGCTTGGAGTATTGGATGCCACGGTCCTTAGTGAAGTCACAACATCGTAACCGTAAATATTCACCTGATTTATTAATTTGATGAATTCTCTCTCCAAAAAAGGATACTCTTTAGTTGCGATTAAAATTTCAAATATCTTAGATGGTTCCAACATAGATTGCGATATAGCCGACATGTGGATGGTCGCAAAGGTTAGTTCTTGATCTATTTTATTGCCTAAATAAGCCTTCTCTGCATTAGGATAAAAATACATGCCAAAGAACGTTATTAAGGGCAGCAAGAAAATAATCCAGAAGAATTTTAAAAGTCTAGCGCCGATACTTTCTGTGGCCATAGTTATAAATGTGAAATCAATTCCAATACTGAAAAATAGCAGAAAAATAACTAAAAGAATAGCAACAAAAAGAAAAATCAGCGTCGAAAAAAGCATTACAGATATATAGCTGCCTGGAACATAGCCCATATTAGCCTTGATCAAATCCTGCCCTATATTCATAAAGAAATCTTTATCACTTAGCTTTTTTCCTAGGCCGCCAAAAAGCTTATTCGCGACAGCAACATATTTGCTGGCTTTTTTTTCCTTAATAATTTCAATTTTCTTTCCCTTCTTTTTTAATCTCTTTAATGTTTTTCTCTCTAAGTCCTCCATATCAAATCCCAGCAGTTTGTGTCTTTTTGCTTTTCCTCTGTGAATATTATCAACTATTGCTTTTGGGCGAATAATCTTTGGAAACAAAATTTCTTGAGGAAGCTGTTTATTCTCTATCTCCACTGAAAAGCTGTTTTGAGCAGATGGCAGTGGCTTTATTATAGTCATGTCATCTAAAAAATCAGAAACTTGGTTTATAGTTTTCTCAAGATTATCTTTCAAGGATTTTATCTGGGAAGAAATCATCTTAGCCTCTTGTGCGCTCCTGCCGCTGGAACTTCTTGTCAAATTAATGATTTCTCTAATTATCTTTATCTCTCTGGAAATTGAATTCTTCAACTCCGACAATTCATTGGATTTATTTTTTTCCTTCATTGACAACCTCTAGAATTTTTCCCTGAACTTCTATAATAAATTTTTTAATTTTGTTAAAATTTTCAGCACTCTGATTATTGTAAGCAAATTCAAGTTTTTCCGCCCCTTTTTCAAGACTTTGCACTAACTGGTTTAAAAATTCTATATCACCACTCTTCACCATAGAACATAAAAGAAATATACGTTATTAAATATTTTGTTAGAGGTTGATACCAAATTTTGCCAATACTTCCTGGGGCTTTTTATAATACTCCCTCACAACCTCTTTTACGTCATTAAAACCCCACACCTTGGTTTTGTAAAGTTCATACATTAGCCTGACACGTCTTCTAAATTCAAGTTCAATTTCGTCCATTCTTAGGCCGTACCTTTTTGCTATTTTTTCAAATATCTTGCTTGTTTTTTTGAAGTAAAATTTATCATCTACAGGATTCCATACAAAGGGTGTGTTCGTAAGGGCGATTCCGTCAGGAGTTACATTTATAATTTCAACTATTTCTTTTAGCTTTCTTGTTTCCTGCTTTCTCACTATTGCATGAGTCATGACGCAAACACAATCAAGAACATTTAACAGCGTCGGTGAAAGCTCTATAGGTGGCGTCTCAAGTCTTTTTATAACGGTATCCACCGAATCAGCATGTATTGTGCTTAGTGATGAGTGTCCCGAGGCCATACCCTGGAACAGCACGTAAGTTTCTTTACCTCTTACTTCTCCAACTATAACATAATTAGGATTTTGCCTGAAAGAACTTTTCAGAAGCACAAATAAATCAATGTCCTTTATTTTCCTGCTACCTGCGGATTCTCTAACAACACTTGGAAGCCAGTTTTCCTGTGGGAGGTTCAACTCACGCGTATCTTCAATACTTACAATTCTTTCTTCAGGAGGTATGAAAAACACAATCGCGTTCAGAAGAGTTGTCTTTCCCGATGATGTTCCGCCAGTTATTAATATATTCATTTTATACTCTATCAAGAGCCATAAATAGGCAAGCATTTCGGGACTTAAAGTATTCATTGCGAGTAGTTTTGGCGGTGTCCATGGACTTTTCGTAAACTTTCTTATTGTGAAAGTTGGCCCTTTGCTAGATATGTCCTTAGTGTAAGTTGCATTTATTCTGCTTCCATCAGGTAAACTTCCGTCGAGGATTGGATTGGCGTACGAAATATATTTCCCACATCTTTGGGCTAATTTTTCTATAAAACCTGCAAGCTTTTCTGAATCCTTAAACTCGACGCTGGTTCTTATGTTTCTGTACATTCTATGGACAATGTAGACATGACTATTGACTCCATTGCATTCTATATCCTCGACAAAATAATCCCTCAATATAGGCTCAATTTCGTTGAACCCAATAAAATCTCTAGCCAAATAATAATAAATTTTCTGATAGGTTTCGTAGGACATATTAATTCCAAGTTCTATAGCAAGCAGTCTGAATCGTTTGTCTATGTACTCCAAAAGTTTCTCCCTATCTTTGCTGACGACCTCTTCAAAATTTATAAGATTCTTCATGGCAGTGATTATTTGCTCTCTGTAATATTGTTCCTGCTCATCCAACTGAGGTTCTTCCACATCATAAACTATTTCGTAATTTTTTTTATCCCAGTAAATGTGAACGAAAGCGAAAGGAGAAATCAAGGAGTATCTAACATCGATTTTAGTCTTGTCTTTTATTTTTTTTAAAGGAGGAATTTTTGGGCTAAAATTTATTTTTACTCTTGGATAGCTTTCAATTCCTGGTTTTTTTTGTTGAGCCATTTTAAAATTAAATTAGGTTGAAATTTATTATATTTTTCCCGCTGACCTGGCCTTCATTTGATATAGATAATCTATGCACGACCGAAGCCTTGCCTAATATTTTTTCTTCCTCTTTTAATTGGTAAGTTATATTGTATACATTGCTATAGTTGCTTATTAATGTTACTTTATTTAATCTACCCATTTTTTGTGTGCTGGCTATTACGCTTCCTAAATCAATAAATTCTCCAGGTTGCCCGTCGAGGCCCGGTTCCGTAAATGTGTGTCTGCTGTCTATATTAAAAATTAACATGTCATTCACGCTGTCAATTTTTAATTCCCCTTTATTTATTCCAATATCAACGACTCTTTTATTTCCCGCACCCCCTTGAACCATAGAGATTATAATGTTGTTTATATCTTCCATCATATTTACACTTTGGTCTATAGTTGATCTGTCCTGAATTTCTTCTATTTTAGGTTTGGCAAACGCTAAAAATAATCCTATAATTGTTAAAGCGATCAAAGTGTATATGACAGTTTCCACCCAGACTTGCGAGCGTTTCGAGATTGGGAAAAATTTATTATTCATATTCAAACTCGAAACACGAGTAGAGAGCTTTGAACTTGGCAGAATTTTATTATTAATATTCAAGATCAAGGCTCGAATAGAGCTTTTTAGCAATAAATCACCACTTTTTCTAATCCTCATAAAACATTTAACCCAAGATAATTTAAATACTTTTCACAATTAAAAACAAACGTCTATCTCTACAAGACTGTCTGACTTGTCACATTGTTTGTCTTTTGCTATTGGAGCAATTTCAACCTTATCGGGCTTGCTTGAAAATCCTGCGCCAGTTATATTGTAAACATAAGTTAAACCGGCATTTCTTCCAGGCAGACTTACATTACCTCCATAGTTTCCTCCGAAAGGTCTTAAATTAGTAACTGTTCTATTTTTTTCACCAATGTAAAGACTTTTTGTCTGGCCTTCTACAGATATTAAAATTAAAGCGTCCTCGAGAAATACATCTTCTTGACTTATTGAGAAACGAAACTCTTTGGATGTTGCATTATAACACGTGTATTGATCATCTAAATTTATTTTGCCGAAAACTTCAAGACAGCTTGAGCTCTCTTCAAGTCTGTTCTGCACTAAGTTGCTTACAATTCCCCAGACCATTCCAGCCAAAACTAAAGTCAGAAGCACTATCAATAAAGTTGCAATAATTGTTGATAGCCCTCTCTTATCTCCTCTCTTATCTCCTCTCTTATTTATTGACAAACCGCTCATCTTTAAAATAAGTATTTTGGGTTTATTAATTTAATCATATTTTAATTTAAGCAATGCTTCACTTTACATTGTTTTTACATTCTCACTAATCAATCCGCGACCGAGCAAGCAATTTCCTTTATTTTATAACAGAACTTTTATTAACATTATTCTATTAACTTAAAGATGAAGAAATTCTATTTCGATACTTCAATTTGGTTAGATTTTTTTGAAAATAGAGACGAGCCTAATTTTCCTAAAGGAAGATGGGCGAAGGAATTGATTAGAAAAATTTTAAATGAGGATTGGAAAATAATTATTTCAGAAGCTGTTAAAAATGAGCTGATAGAAATTGGTTATCCTAAATATGGAATTGAGGAATTTTTTAAACCACTTCATAGTAATCTCATAGAAGTTTATTCAAACAAAAAACAATACGGAAAAGCCAAAGATCTAAAAAACAAGAGAAAGGTGCCATTTTTAGATGCTTTGCATGCAATTTTAGCAAGAGATAGCAGGGCTGTTTTAGTAACAAGAGATGTTCACTTCAAAAAATTGTTAGATATCACAAAGTACAAAAAACCAGAAGAACTCATTTAAATTTTTTATCATATACCCTTTCTAATCCCTCTCTTGCTTTATGCAAATCTTTGTCTGTTGTCCTGTGTTTTGAAGAGCCGAAAATCTCATCAATTTTCTTTAATCGCTCTTCTTTTTCTAGTTCTTTTATTTTATCTCTAATAGCCTCTCTAATAAACTCCGTTTTAGTAGAATATCTGTTTCTTTTTATAATATTCTCAATATCCTTAGCAAATTTTGACTCTAATTTTAAGCTTATAGATTTCATATTACTATGTAGTAAATAGTAGTATTTAAATATTTTCATTGCGAAAGAAATAAAAATAGCTCACTAGCTTTTAACTATCACCCCGACTTTGTCATCAATATTAAAAATTGTCAAAGTCAAAGCGCTCGGCTTGTTTGTTATTAATATAATTTTAATGATAACACGATTAGTCAATTATCACCAACTCCTTAATTACTTATTATCACTTCATCAATCCTTGAGCAAACTATAAAAATGGATTTCTCTTTACCCTGGTATGGATAAAAGAGGGCTTTCTACCGTAGTTGCGACCTTGTTAATAATATTGTTATCTCTTGTCATTATAGGAATTTTCTGGGCCGTTGTTAGAGGAGTGATTGGAAGCGAGTCGGAGGAATCACAAGACATTTCAAAATTCTTCGGCGAACAAGCTATTATAACTGACGTCGATGTAGATTTTTCAGATCCCTTAATGGGAAGTGTTGCGATTAAGAAGTTGACGGGGAAGACTACGGGAACTGAAACCGTTACTCGTTCTTTTGTAGATATTGATTTAATTTCTGTAGTTGACTTGTCTGGAAGTATGTATTTTTGTCCTGGTACACTTACTCCAAGATTGAGAGAATGCCAATGCCGAGTTGTAAATTCAAGTTGTTCTTCTGCGACTTTATGTTCCAATGTCCTTGGAAGCGGAGCAAATTATAGTTCTGTAAATCAAAGTTGTTATAATGTATCATCAGACCCAACAAACAAATGCACTAATCGTTGTGGTGGAAGATGGGATTACGGAGCAGAAGCAGAAATAGATGCAAATAAGTTTTTAGTAGGAAATATTTCTACTTTTTTAGGAGATGCAAGAATTGGTTTAGTGGCTTATAACACTTCTTTTCTCCCTTCTCACTCTCTTTTTTTAACACAAAATCTCCAAGCTTTAAATAACACAATAAATTTATGGAGTACGGGCAACATCTTAGGTGATACTTGCATATGTTGTGGCATCCGTAACGCAACAAATTGGTTAAATTCTTCTACTTCTGGAAATGAGAAAAAAATAATGATTGTTATGAGCGATGGGGGGGCAAATGTTTATTGTAATGGAACATCGGTGAGTGGTTTTGAAGCTGTACCCGAAACGATTCAAGCAGCTTGTAATGCTAGTTCAACGCTTTCAAATTTGACAATTCATTCTATTGGTTTTAAATTAGTTGTAAGTAAACATGAAGAAACTTTAATAAACATTTCAAAATGCGGCAACGGAACGTATTTTGACACAAATAACCAGGATCAATTAATTAAGGCCTATGAACAAATAGCAGATAGTGTTGTAACCAAATATACTTCAACACACAAATTCAACTTCTTAAGAATATTTTTCTATGACAGAGAAGACCATTCATTTTACATCGATGAAGAAATCCCAGACGTGCTGGAAACCCTGACATATGACTTTAATTTAACTGGAAAAGGATTAACGCCCCCTATTGCAAGAATAGAAGTTTATCCTGTAATTATACAAGCATCTGGTCAAGAACTTTTAGGACCTCGGTTAGATTATTGGATATATTGATATATCTTAATATTTCTAAATTCCTTCAGTTTTAACAAATGAGGGTCTCTGCTTATTACCATTACATTTTAACCAAAAACAATAGATTTAAATACTTTGTAATGGTAAGGTATTTATGAGAATAATTCAAAAAAAGAAAGGAAATAAAGAATATTACTATCTTCAGCATTCGTTCAGAAAAGGTCGTAAAGTCATAACAAAAGAGAAGTACATAGGGGTCGAACTTCCTAAGAATATTGATGAAATAAAAGGAGAGTTCAGCAGAGAATTGAAAAAAGAGCTTTATGGGAGACTTGAAAGAATTAGGGATAATTTCCAGGAAGAATGGAAAAAACTTCCTAAATCTGTCCAGGAAAAAGAGAAAGAAGAGATAGCAATTGCCTTTACATATAATTCTAATGCCATTGAAGGTTCAAAAATAACATTAGAGGAAGTAAGAGGGATTATTCACGAAGGAATTGCCCCAAATAAACCTATTAAAGACATTAAAGAAACAGAATCCCACAGCAAAGTTTTTTTAGAAATGTTAAATAAAAAAGAAAAAATCACCGATAAGCTTTTTTTAAAATGGCATCAGGAAATTTTTTGGGGAACAAAACCAGACATTTCCGGAAAATACAGATACTATGGAGTAAGGGTGGGTTCTTATATAGCACCTGATTGGAAAGAAGTTAAACCAACAATGAAAAGAATTATAGAATTTGCAAATAATTCAAAACTCAATCCGGTAGAATTAGCTATAAGGGTTCACTATAAATTTGAGATGATACATCCATTTGGTGACGGCAATGGGAGAATTGGAAGGTTGCTTATGAGCCATATTTTGTGGCATTCTGGGTATCCTATGCTTATTATAGAATATGTGAAAAGGTCTTCATACTATAAAGCATTTACTAAAGGACAGGAAGAATTTGTTAACTATTTTCTAGGGAGATATCTTGCTGTTCATAAGAAAAGGTTGAACAATTAATTAAATTAAGAAAGCGGAATCTCATATCCATTCTGATCCTCGTCGCAGGCGTGAATTTTTTGCCCTTTTTCAGAAGCCCCTAATAGGATGGGTGTCAATACTATTCCTTCTACACCACTGCCGCTGCCGAATTTTTGGGACAAATCATCAGAAGTAAAAACTCCTCCGACATCTAAGCCATAATCAAGCCAGTTGCCATAGTCTCCGCTAGCGTCTATCTTCTCAGTTCTATGGCTTCCGGCGCTTCTAATTTCTACGTTCATTTCATATATTGGAACATTTCCTATGTTTGAGATTACTAATCTGTTGCCTACATATTCTGCTCTAAAATTAACATCTCCGCAGACAAGCTCAACATTCTGTCCTCCAAATTTTGTTATAGTTTCTCCTCTGAGGCTTTTGAACCAAAGAAATAAAATTAATGCAATTACAATAACCATGCCAATAAGAAGTACTGTCGCGATAATCGGCGAAACTCCTCTCTTATTTATTGACAAACCTCTCATATTTAAAATAAGTATTTTGGGTTTATTAATTTAATGTCTTTCTTACAGATTTAATGTATGTTTTTGAAGTAAGTGATAAAACAGGGAGAAAGATTTTTATTAAGCGAAAAATGTATAAACATAAGTTTACCGTAATAAACTAAAATATTACTAAGTGCAGACTACAGCCTCTTTTATCCTTGATTCTTCACCGCAGCTTGTAAATTCTATTTTGCCTTTTATTTCTTCCCACCTAATGGGAATTATTTCCACAAATGAAATATCTCCCGCGCTGGATAAGTCAAAAATGTTTATCCTTTCATCTCCCGATCCTAGGAAATTCTCTTTTAAGGAAGACGAAGAATTTCCAAACAGTATTGCGTTGCCGTATTTAGTAGGAGGGAACTGATTGTTAATGTAACCAGGACTTAAATCTATTGATGCAATGCTTTCATTAGTATTATTTCCAGCGTAAATGAAATATCCTCCAACGCTGAATCTTCCGTTATTTCTGAGAGTAAGACTTATGTTTTGACCGGAATCACATACATAGTTAGCAATAGAAAGAGAAGTTCCCTCGGGACATTCTATTTTTTCCTGTGGCACATAGGACTTCATCCACACGAAAAGAATTCCCCCCATGAAAACAGCCAGACTTATCAGCAGAACATATCCCACCATAAGACTAACTCCTCTTTTATTATTTCTAATTTGTCGCAACATATCTTTCTTCACCTATATTTTGGGACATAATGAAATAAAAATTTTGCCCCGCTCTTATTTTGAATATGTAATTTGTTCCGTCAACGGTAATCGTTAAATTTCCAGGATTTCCCGGAACAAAGATCCTAGGTATAGTTGTATTTTTGACACCGTTGTCATATTTAAACACATCTTGAATACTAGAATTTCCTACTATAAAAACTATGCGAATATCATTCCCCGCATAACTGGAATAGTTTTGTGTTAATTCATTCCACCTATAAGTTCCGGTTATTGCTCCCAAATCAAGAGTTTTTCCGGACTCAATTTTTAATTCCTCTGCTAGGTCATAAACTCTAACATTCTCTGTTTTTTGAGAATAATTTGTTACAAGAACCAAACTTATTATTAAAGAAATAATTACTACAGCCGCGATTAAATAAAATTGACCCCTCTTATTCATTAGAGAAAAAAGCTAAGGGGATTTATTAATTTGTGGGTTTTTCTCTACCCAAGTGCTCTACAAATTTTATATTAGAGTAAAGATACTTTCCAACATATCTTTTATCATCGGCTTCCAATTCTTTCCCGACAAATCTGCCTGTTTTGTAAACACAGAGTTTTAATGAAGGATTTTTTGACATCACAAAACCATTTTCAATTCCTGTTTCTAGAACTATTCCTTCCCTAGTTTCTCTTTCTGTATGTCGCTTTCCGCTTGGAGTGATATAAATTCTTACTTTTTCATTAACTTTGAAGTCTTCTTGAGTGTAATGTTTTTTAAAAATACGTTTGTCTATTGTGGCCATAATAATTAAGACAAGAGAGAAATATTTATTAAATTATGGGTTTAGATTCTTTCATAATAATCTATTTTAATTTCATCAAAAGAGTCACGCCATATTCTTGTTTTGAATTCACTTCCTTTTTCTAAACCAAGAAGCACTACTTCCTGACTTTCGTTACCATTATAACCATGAATAAAAAACCCATCTTCATAACCATAAGTGGGAGGAATATTTTTGGCGCTAACGATACTATCTGGAGAATCTCCATAATATGTAACCTCTGGCTCAACTTCCCAGATTCTAACAGGTCTGGCAGAATATCTAAATCTAACTTCTATTTCAGCTTTTTCTGTTATCCCTTTTTTATTCCAGTCATAATCTCCTTGAGAATCTAAAATTTTTTCAATGTAAATTAAAGCAGTATCTTTTGGCATTCTAATAATTTCGGAACCTTCCATATAACCCTCTTCATCCTCCAGAGTGAGAGAAATTATTCTTGCTTGCAAATCAACCGAAGGGGTAGGGGTAATCTCTATAAGCACATCTCCTGGTATCGGCCTCCCTATTTCCTTTTGCTCTTGGGGGTTAGATTGATTGAAAATGTATGCATTTTCATGACTAGGAATAATTTTATTGTCTGAAAAATTATTTGAAATATTTTCATTAGAATTCTTATTTGAAATAAAGATTATTATTCCAATAAAAATCACAATAGCCAATAAACCAAATATCAACCATCTTTTCATAATTAAAATATGTAACGAGAGTATAAAAATATTAAGTCAGTGTAGACTCAGAGGTTTGCCTGAATTGCACCAGAAAGCTGCCTTCATTTTTTCTCGGTTTTGCAACCCGCCAAGCACCTTAACGTATGTTTAGGGCTGCTCCGATCAAGGCCTGACCCATT
>CAYHJV010000006.1:0-14463 GCA_964357045.1 Candidatus Woesearchaeota archaeon
CCCGACTATCTTAGATGTTTTGGATATAAAACAAGACAAAACCAAAGAGAAAATTGATGGAAAAACAATGATGCCTATGATTGAAGGAAAAAAAGACGATAGATATGCTTTTATAGAATCAGGTAACCCCTATCCAGACCACAAAATACCCCCAAGAAAGCCGAATGTAAGGGCGATAAGGACAAAAAAATGGAAATTCATATTAAACAACTGGAACAATGACTCTGAAGAACTTTATGACCTTGAAAGTGATCCTGAAGAAACAAACAATCTCATCAATAAAGAAAAGAAAATTGCTGAAGATTTAAGAAATAAACTAAACCTTGAATTAAGAAGAGGCTTAAAGGCAAAGGTTGAAACTATTAAGAAAAATCTTAATTAATTTTTATAAATCTGCTTAATGTGCCTTCTTCAGCCCATTTTATTGCGTTTTCATAATCATCAACAGTATCAAATTCAAGCCAGCCACCATTGATATGAACAGGCCAGATTTCAAACCCAGAATTTATCATTGCTTGTAAAATATCTGTTGTATACGCCTTTTTGAAGGATTTTGAGTTTAGCCATTTTTCATTGCTATCCCAGTACTTTTTCTTGTTTTCATGATATATCTTTTTTAAGACCCCTACTCCTTTTCCTGAAAACTTTATGAGCCCGACATATCTCGCATGGCAATCTTCTATCGGACAATTGGGAGTGCCAAGTTCAAAGATATCCCCCCTTTGGCTTATTTGAACACTCTCTACATCATCTATATTCCCATTAAAACGAGCTCTCCAATATTCTTTCCAGTTATCATCAACAGTAACACAAACATCTTTGTTACAATTCATAACTCTTTTGAAAGTTTCTTCATCAAAGAGAACATCTCCATAAACCATTATAAAACCATCACCAAAATAATTTTCAGCCTCAAATAAGTCAGGAACCATGTTTGTTTCAGGACCAGACCATTCAACATATTTAACCCCCTTCAAATTTATTTTTTCTCCAAAATGTCCTTTAATTATGATAATGTCTCTGATGCCCAGTTTTCTTATTGTTTCAACTTGCCTTTCAATTAAAGTCTTCCCCATAAATTCCAGCATGCATTTCGGCTTATTTTCAGTGTATTTTCCAAGTCTTGTTCCTAATCCTGCTGCCAGAATAATTGCCCTCATGCCCCTTTATCCAAAATCCCATTTATAAATTTATATGCTATTTCATGAATTCCCATGTCTATTATTAGACATAAAAGTTTATAAAGGAAATCTTTTCTTGGATTGTATGATAATAGACCTCTTAAGACACGGCCCAAAAAATAATGATCCAGAGGCTCACCAAACAGGTGTAGAAGCGCTATTGGACCCTGAAAAATTTTATGTTATTAAAGATCATGCAAGAAGAGTAATTAAAATCACCCCTGATAATTATGAAATTCAAATAATAACCACACCTATTCCTAGATCAATTGCTACAGGGCAACTTGAATATGAAGTTATTAAGCGATCTCGTCAAGAAACACCAGAACCTAAAATCAATGCTTTAATTGGATCATCTGGTTGCCACCCCGAAACTGGTGACGCTGTGAATCTTGTACCAAGATCTATGTCAAAGATATGGACAGATGCAAAGAAATTAGAAAGTTATCAAGGACAGCAAGGAGAGAATAAGCCTTTATATGCTTGGTTTGAACAAGGTTTAGATAATCGCCAATCGTGGTTATCTGACAAACCAGAAACATGGAATCCACAAGATCCCGGAATTTCCTTAAGAGAAATTGCCTGGAGAATTGGAGCATTTTTTTATGAAACACTCACATCTTATGATGAAAGAACAAGAGTCATGGCTTTTGGTCATTCGGGGGATATTGAACCTTGGTTAGCATTAACTTTGCAGATGTATGCTGGCAAAGATGATGGTGTTTCAGGAACTACTATAGAAAGTATGAAAGAAATATTTACTCAAATAGGTGGAGCATTGGAACCATTATCAGGAGTAACTCTTGACAATTCGTGGGATTCAGAAATTTATTTAAGACTCACCACAAAATCACAAATTTCAATAGATACAAACATTTTAGAAGAACAATCTAGATTATTCAGAAATCATGGTTTAAGCAATAAAGTCTTAATGGCAAGATTGGCTTTGAACCCCAAAAAGTAATTTATTCATTTATTCCAGAATAATCCTCCATCCAAAAAGGCCTTTATAATCTTTTCATTAGCTTCTTTATCTGGGCTTTCCCTCTCTGGATGCCAAATAATTCCCACTATTGGAAGCTGTGGGTGATACAGGCCTTCAACAAGACCATCATCAGATATTGCAAACTCTTTTAATCTAGAACCTAACCCTGTTTTTTCTATGCCTAAATTATGATAAGAGTTAACTTTTATCTCATTTCCGAATAAATTCTGTAATTCATTACTAATTATTTTTACTGGGTGGTTTACAGCAACATGATTTTGGCTGCTTACCTCACCTATCTTCCTTAATTTTCCTCCAAAATAGTGGTTTATGAACTGCATCCCTCTGCATACTCCTAAAACAGGTATCTTTTTTTCAATTGCAAAATCCAGCAAAGCTTTTTCAGTTTTATCTCTTTCTTTGGATATTTCATCCCCTATGTCTCCTCCCCCTGTAAGGATAATTCTTTCTACATTAAGACTCAGGTAAAAATCAAGATTTTGCAGGGAATTCGGAACAGGAATCAAGTTAAATCCAAACCTACTTAAATATTCCACATAAGGTTGTTCCAGACAGTCAGACTTGAAAAATCCGGTTTCCCTTGTCCTTTGTGATATAAGTGTTATCATTTTATCTTGATTTTTTCGCTGTTAATAAATCTTTTTATTTCTTCTGCAACTATTCTATTTCCTTCAGGGCTATAATGCCCCCCATAAGCAACATAACTCTCGCTAAATCTTCTTTGGGGGAAAATAGATAATGGATCTTTGAGTTGCATGATTTTTTTCGTTATATTGACACAAGGCATAAATTTTTCCACCCCTCTAATAAATCCTTCATAATAAACATCTTTAGTCTCAAGGATATAATCTAGGTCTTCTTTTTGTGGCATGAGAAGAAACACAACTGGAATTTTCTTTTCTTTTGAAATCCTAGAAAATTCTTTTAGTATTTCAATCGTTAAGTTTCTTATTTTTTTATTTTTATACCCCATTAGCCTGTTTTTAATTATAAAATCGTGAGTTATTTTTTTAGTATTCTCTACAGGAACAGACTTAAATCTCCTCCAATTAATTTTGAACAATTCAAAAAAATATCTTGCACCATAGGCAAGCAATAAAAATAGCTTTTTTCTAGGATTTCTCAGAACTGAGATGGTATAAGGAAAGGTGAAGAGGTTTTCTTTAAAGCTTTCATAGAAATAATCGTATTTATTCACTATTGGAAGTATTTTTTTCAAATTATAAAAATCCTCTTTATTTTTTGCAGGATTTGGTATTAATTTTAATTTTCCATTTTCCAATACAAACCTTGGTTTAAATCCGAAAGTATTGCCAAATTCACTATAATGTTTCCAGACTGTAAGGTTTCTAACAATGGTATCAGGTACAACCCCTATCAAAGTTAATTTAGCACTATTATAGTTTGGAATTTCTCTTTTAAACCTCAAAAAAGACTGGTCTAATCCATAATTTCCAACTCCAAAATTAGCCACATCTCCTCTTATCAAATCAGCAAGATAATACTGCCATGTTTCATCATCATTAACTTCCCTGTTAAATGTAAAACTGTCTCCGAAAGTTATTATCTTTGTTTTGAGATGTTCATGTTTAGGATTTACTCTAGAACCTTTGCTGTTAACATTCCATGTTTTTTCTCCGCTGAAAGAATCCTCTGTTTTCGAAGTGTTTGGACTTCTTACCCAACCCAATTCAGAATCATAACTAGTGCTAAGGTATTTTTTTAATTTGTCTTTATTTAGTTCAGGATTTTTGTCCTTTTCAGTTAATATTATGTCATACCTTTTTCTGAGCTTAGAGAGAAGCAGGGATAATGAAATTTCAACTGTCAACAAAAAAAAGATAAGGACGCCAAAAATAAAAAATAAATTTAAGCTCATTCTATCTCCAATGGTACAATTTTTTTTAGTTTACAATCTAAATTTATTCTTCCCTTATCTTTTAACTTATCAAACAGAATCCCACAGCCTATGGCAGCAGGAATCCCAAATTCCGCACATCTAATAGACATATGGGAAGCAACTCCTCCATATTTTGTTATTAATCCTGCTGGACCTTTCGTAAATATCCAATCATATCCGGGATCTCCATTTTCTATCATAACAATCTTTCCTCTTATCTCTGATGGTCTAGAATCAGCCTTATTTATATCATATAACCTAGCGGTTACTTCTTTGCTAGTAATATAATTTGGACGTGATGAATTGTATCTTACAAAATAAAAATCTTTAACAGAAAAGAGAATGGGGGGAAGTTCTAGGTGGCTATCAATTTCCCTTAAAAATCCCCTCTCTATTATTTTTCTCTTCCAAAGATTCCCAATTCTTTCTCTATCTAAATCTTCTATTGCTAGAATATCTTCAATCTTAAGAATAGCCATCTCTTCTCTAGAAAATCCCATTTCCTCCCCGGCAATAGCAATTAGTTCAATAGCATCACTTAGATTTTTTGTAAATTCAAATTTAGAAAACTCTCTTGATTCTATTGATGAACGAATAAAAGTGAAAAGCTCTTTAGAATTAAACTTAAGCCCCTCTTTCATCAGCTCTTCTTTTATTTTTTTAGCTATTTCTTTATCCAGGGCAAATCCTTTTTTCCTTTCTATTTTAAAATTGATATCCCCCCCGCTTTTTATTAAATCTAGGTTTGATTCGTATCTCTTGCTCGTAATATCGTAAGTTCCTGGCCTGAGATGGTAATATTTCCTGATAAATTTTTCTTTTGAAAGCCTTCCCCCGCTCATTAACTCAAAATCTTCTTCGAATTCTGTTGCTACTGTCCTAATAGACTCCATAAATGAATCATAAAAATCTGCACTAATGATTTCTTTTTGAACAAGACTTTTCAACAAAATTTTTCCAATAAAAGCAAGGCGTGCGAGTCTAGAGAATTGTACTGTTCCAAATTTTCTGCAATCGTTTAGCAGAAGTTTGGCACATTTTAATGAAGAAAAAACATGTTCATCTTGATCAGAAATCTTTATTTTTTTCCTATTTTTTTTCATTTTTTCCAGAGATTTTAAATCATTTTTTATATTTTTCTTGGAATTTACGACAAGATTGTTGGTGAGATTTATAAGGGCAGATTTTAATTCATCAATCTCTTTTTCATTGAAACCATTCTCTAAAAACTCCTTAGATCTTTCTTTAAACCTTAAATCATAGCAAGTATGCAAGATATCAAATTCCACTTTGTCCTGCAATTCAGGATTTTTCCTTAGCTTGTTCATGTAGAATAATATCAATTTTCTTCTCAGTTCTTTGGAAAGCCCACCGGGAATAAAAGAACTAAATGTGCTCCCAACATCGACATAAGGTTTATTTCCAAAAAGAACGACCAATCTTGAAGGCGTTCCGGCATCATATCCCTGAGAAATCCTTGCCTCATGCCAAGCACTTTCCATTAAGATGTTATTATAAAGGGAAAAGTCAAGATAACCTGGAGAATCTCCAATAATTTCAGCTGGGTTCCAGTCAGGCATGTCTGCAAAAATCTTTTTTTCCCCGGAAACTCTTTGATTTGCCTTTTCAATTAGCCTGAACTTGTCTTCCAGACTCTTTAACCTTCTTTTTATAACTTCTTCGTAGATACCTGTTTTTTTAGTTGTAATAGGGCGAACTTGAAAGATTATTACTTCCTTTTTTTTGTTAATTCCAAATTCTATGTCCAGCCCATTATTTGGCATCAGTCTTTCTGTCTCTTTTATTGCAAGAATTAATTTTCTAAATTTTTCAGGGATTTCTTCTTCTGGCAAGAATCTTGATATTTTGACAGTTCTGCCTTCTATTCCAGAAGTCACGCTGTTTGTCGAACCCTTTGAATCGTAATTAATTATATAATATGGAGAGTTATTCTGAAGACCACGTGTGAAAACAACCCCACTTAATAAAATATCCTCCACCTGAAATTGCACAAGGACTTGATTCATGAATTTTATGCTGCCTTTTTTCTTGTAAGAGCCAAAAACTTTGTTAACCGAACTCCTAATTTCTTCTCTTTTTCTGGAATCAACCCCCAATACACTTTCAAACTGCCCGGCCATTGACCACTCTTTTGTATCCTCTCCTACTGCCGAGCTTCTTATTATTATTCTTCTTGGATTGAACTCCTTCTGAACACCATCCAAAATTTTTTCTTCATGGTTTTTCCATTCGTAAAAATTAAAGGATAACCCTCTTACTATCTTAGAATTCTTAACCATGTTTTTCAGTTTTAGAAGAGTATCAGCCTTTGTAGAAGATACGGGAGATTTATTAATCATTATTTATAATTATGCATAATTACTCTTTTAAAGATTATGAAGGTTAAATAACTATTTTGCATTTCACAAAGGATAAAAAGCAAGAATTATTTGGTCTTCAATGGATACTGGAAAGAAAAAAGCTAAGAACTTCATGGAAGAATTCCTAAATAATGTTCTCTATGGGGGATTAACAGGAACATTAGCAAAGATCGGGGCTCTTATCTTCACCGTAATAGTGGCAAGGATTTTATTACCGGATCTTTTTGGAGTTTATTCTCTCACATTGACAATAATTCTGATCATACTTGCAATATCGGACTTTGGAACAGGAAGCACCACTACAAGATATATTGCGGAGAGCATGGGAAGAAATAAAAAAACAGAAGCCCGCTCAATATTCTGGTTCCTTCTCAAAGCAAAAATTTTCTCGTCTTTGCTTGGATCTGTCCTTTTATTTTTATTTGCCGGGTTAATAGCAGGATTTTTTAAAAAACCAGAACTTATATTGCCATTAAAGATAGGAAGCATTTATCTTTTTTTAAATTCCCTATATGCTATCTCAACATCAGTATTTCTTTCTTTTAAAAAAATGAAGTATTCTGCATTAGGAGAGGCAATCTTTCAGACATTAAAGATTATCTTCCTTATACTTTTGCTCTTTTTTTCCAGATCTGTAGGGGGAGTTTTTATTGTTCTTTCCCTTTCCATTTTTTTGTCTCTTGTTTTCACTTCCTGGATTATAGTCAAAAAATATCCTTTCCTAATCAGGGGAAATACAATACCTGTAGAGCGCAGAAGAATGCTGAGGTTTTCTGGTTATTTGACTTTGAGTTCCATGACATTGCTCTTTCTGGCTAACATGGACAAGTTAGTTCTGGGATATTTTCTGGACCTGAAATTTATCGGCTTTTATAATGCCATTTTCTCTGTAGTTGTTGGCGTTTTAGGAACAATTGGTGTAACGTCTGTTTTTTTGCCATTTTTTACCCAGTTAAAAGGAAAGATCTTAGATAATGCATTTAGGAAAACTTTCAAGTATCTTTCATTATTGGCTTTTCCTTCATCCATAGGGTTAGCTTTTGTTATGGTGCCTCTCTTGAGAGTTTTATATGGAGCAGAATATGTTCCTGCAGAGTATATGTTTTCTATTTTGCTAACCTCTGTTCTTCTAAGCCTCCTTATTTTAGAGTCGATACTTTCCTCTACCTACACTGTTCTTTTAAATGCCAGAGAAAAACCAAAAATTCCGGCTTTGATAACCTTGGCAACTGCAACAGCCAATCTTATCTTAAATATAATCTTAATTTACTTCTTATCCAGAATAAATCCTTCCTATGGGCTTGTAGGAGCTGCTTTTGCAACATTCATAACAAGATATGCAGGATTATTTTCAATTATGGTAGTTTCCTCAAAGAAAATAGGCCTTAAACCAGAAAAATCCCATATAACTAAACCATTATTTGCCAGTTTGATAATGTTAGCTTACCTGTTTTCTTTCAGTTACCTTGTCGATTTGAGCATTCTTACAGGCATTATTATGATAATAAGTGCAGCAATAGTCTATCTCATAAGCATCCTCTTAATCAAAGGCCTGTCTTTTGAGGAGATAAAAGAGCTCTTTAATAAATAATCCACATAAATCTTTTTAAGTTCCCCTCACAATTAATTTTGATGGCATTAAGACTGAATCTTGGCTGTGGAATAGACAAAAAAGAAGGCTACATTAATGTTGATTCGTCAAAAACAGTCAAGCCAGATAAGGTCTGGAATCTGGAGAAAACCCCGCTTCCGTTTAAAAGTAACTCTGTTGATGAAATCCTTGCATATCATGTCCTTGAACATGTCAACAATTTTATAAAATTAATGCATGATTTTAATAGAATATGTAAAGATGGGGCAGTTATTAAAATAAAGACGCCCTTTTACTCTTCGTGGGGGCAGTTCAATGATCCGACACATGTGAGATTCTTTACCCCTTTTACTTTTAACTATTTTAAGAGAGGGGGGTATTCTTATCAGGTTGGTGCTGATAAGGATCTCTTCCTTGTTAAAAAAGTAAGAATAAATTTTGGAGTTGGCAGGTCAAAAATACTCAATTGGCTGATTAATCCTCTTCTAAATCTGAACCATACTTTTTATTGTCGTTTTTTTGCATGGATCTTCCCGGCATCAGAAATAGAATATGAATTAAGGGTGATTAAGCAATAATGTTAAGAAAAATCAAAATCATGGGTGTAATCATAGTCTCTTTCACCAATCATTCTCAGGCCATATTTCTTACAGAGTTTTAAAGTATCTTCATTATACTCCCACCACCCCGGAACAAATTCCTTCGGGACAATACCAAGGTTTCCTTTAAACCATGTAACAGATTCTCTGAATAATTTTTCCTGTTCTTTATAAGATATATTGCCCATAATCATGCTAAAATGTATGTGCAATTCTAATTTTTGTCCGTGTTGAAGCATCCATTTGTACCTATCTCGAAGAATTTTTGAAATCTTATTCTTTGATAGGTTAACATTAAACTCTGATTTGAAATAATCTAAGTTCGCAGGAGTCATAACATACCACTTAAAAACTTCGCCTTTGCTTACCTCTCTCTTTACCTTTTCCCATACAGAATCAATCACCATAGCTTCTGTGTGAACAGTTAAAGGCTTAAACCTGGAAAAAAGCCAATCCAAAAATCTTTTTATTGCAGAGAGGTAATTCCTTTTTATTCTCATCTTATTTTTGCATATTTTCTATTTTTTCTGCTTTAATTATTATTATCTCCCCAAAACTTGCCGGAGTCAGGAGTCTTGGAAAAACATTCTTACCATGAAAAATCACTCCGTTGCTGGACTTTTTAACTGTTCTGAATCTGTTTTCCCTAAGTATCTGAACAAGTACGGGAAGGTTAAAGTCTATTATGTGCCTCTCAAAACTTTCATCTTCAGATGGTCTGGCACAATGTTCCGGGAGCTTTCCGAAAAAGACCCTGAACCTGTTTTTTATAGAGCATGTATTTGGAGTTGATAAAACCAAAATTCCTTCCTTTTTTAGTACCCTATTGCATTCTCTGATGAATTTGATAGGATTGTAAATATGCTCTATTATCTCTCCGGCTATTACTACATCTACTGAACTGTCTTTTAAAGGGAGTCCTTTATTTATATCTGCAACAATCTCTGGTTCATACTTTTTAACACCATCAAGCCGAAAAGTTTTTTTTGATGTTATACCTTTTGATATTGGCATATAACCAGCCCCTATGTCAAGTATAACTTTGCTGGAAGTATTACCAACAAATTCTCTCATTATTTTATACCTAATCTTGGTGTGTTCAGGAATTTTTTCCATCTGGAAGCCATTATCCTAAGCTTTTTAAATACTTTTCCGCAACAACTTCCATGAAAGAGCGGCAGAAAATTTCCTTTATATCAGTAGTTCATAACGAGGAGAAATTGATAAAAAGATGCCTGGACAGTGTTAAGGACATAGCTGATGAAATACTCATTCTCCATGACGGCCCATGTTTTGATAATACTTTAAAGATAGCAAGAAAATATACAAAAAAAGTTTTTCAGACAAAGAAAAATTTTGGTGTTCCAGGTCCAATCCTCCCGATATTATTCAGAAAAGCGAAAGGCCCATGGATATTAAAGATAGATGCGGACGAGTTTCTTTCTTCAGAATTAAAGAAAAGAATAAGAAAAATGGTTGAAAACAAGAAGGCAGATGCCTACATTGTCAGATGGCCTTTCTGGGACGCAAAAAAGCAGAAGTATACCACAAAAAACTGGCCGACAAAGATGCCTCTTTATAGAAAATCAAAAATATCTTATTTTGGTTTTCCTCATTGGGACGATCCGAAGATAAATGGCAACATAATCAAAACAGATTTTGTATTGGACCATAGGCCACAAACAGGGGCAATCCCAACGTGGTCAATATTTAAACAAAAAACATTAAAAAGATATGCAAGACTACATGCTGAATATACCGTAAAAAATTTTAAAGATTTTGACAGTTTTCAGTATAACAAGAAAGATTTCCCGCTGCAAATAAAAATAAGAAAAAAATACCCTCTTTTATCAGCAATACCTTTCGCGATACTCGCTTTCCTGAAAACACTTTTCTCAGAAGGAGCTTGGAAAGAAGGATATTCGGCATTTCAAGAAGCAGCTCAGAGTCTGATTTATTACCCCTATCTTGGTTATCTTGTATATAGATTGGAGAGAGATAAATCTTTTAAACACACTTTTGGTTATTGACCAATGGCATTGAAACTAAATCTTGGTTGTGGGAAGGATACTAGAAAAGGATTTGTTAACGTTGATTGGCTTGGGAACCCCGATGTAAAACACAATCTGGAAAAATATCCTTATCCATTCAAGGCAAATTCTGTTGATTTTATTCTGGCAGCCCACGTTTTAGAACACATAAACTATCCTTACAAGTTCTTAAGAGAATGCCAGAGAATGCTGAAAATAGGTGGTAAAATGGAAATTAGGGTTCCACATGTGTCTGCCTTTGGAGGAGCTTTTGGGACAATGGAGCATAAGCATTTTTTTCATGAAAGAGCAATAGATGATGTCACGGGAATTAATCAGACGGAATTTATAAAAAACCCTTTCAGGCTTGTAAAAGAAACAGTCAAGAGGGGACGTTTTCTTTTTTGGCAAAAGAGAGAAATAATCTGGATATTGGAAAAAATATGAAAATTAGTGAGTGGCGTTGGAATATTGCGCAGAAAAATGAAAAGAACTTCTGGGAAAAAGACTGGAAAAAGAGTTTAAAAGAGAATAATAATTTAGTAAAAGAATACTGGAATTATCACAAAAGGATACTTCTTCACCATATAAAACTCTCCAAAACGAAAAGGGTTTTAGAAATTGGCGGAGGAGCATCTGCCTTTATTGGATACCTTCCGAAGGCCAAAAAGTACTCTTTAGACCCGCTTATGGATTATTTTATAAAGAATTTTAATATGCCAAGAGGAGTAAAATACATTAAAGGAAAAGGGGAAGAAATTCCGTTTAAGAAAGATTTTTTTGACTTGGTTATAATCACTAATGTGATAGATCATGTTCATAATTACAGGGAGGTTTTATCTGAAATAAGAAGAGTTTTGAAAAAGAAAGGGATAGTCTATCTCTCTGTCGATTGCCATAATTTTCTACTTAAAAAATACAGGGACTTTAGAGAAAGAATGGGAATTGGGGACCCCGCACACCCACACACGTTTACATTAAAAGATATAAATCATGAACTTAAACAATCTGGGTTTAAAATCTTGCATATTCATGAAGGAATAGGGGATCAAGGAACATACAGCACTCAAAAAAAACCAAAGATGTCTTTTTATGACAAAATTACCATTTCTTTAAAAGAAGGTGGGATCAGCCGGCTCTTTAATTCTCTTGCATACAGAATCCTGAATAAAATAGGAGAATTCACCTTCCCAGAAAAATCAGGTGTTGATTTGATATTTATTCTGAAAAAGGCATAAAAAATTATCTTAAGTTCTTAACAGCTTCTTTATAAATTTCCTCATATCTTCTTATTATAACCTTCCAGGAGAAGTTTTTTTTCACATATTCACTTGCATTTCTCCCAATTCTTCTTATTTCTCCCGGATTTTTTATAACATAGTTTAATTTTTTTTCAAAGTCTTCTGAATCCCCCCTTTTAAAGAGGAACCCTGTTTCTCCGTCTTTTATCTGCTCAGGAATCCCACCTATATCTGAACCGAGAACACACAATCCATATGACATCGCTTCCAATACAGAATATGAGAAGTTTTCCATCCATATTGAGGGTACAACAGCAATAGAAGCTTTTTTATAGTAGCTTTCTGGTCTTTGAAACCCCAAAAACCTTATATTTTTATACCTAGATTCAAGAGATTTTCTGAATTGGCCCTCTCCCAAGACAACTATATCATAATTTTTTATTTTGTTTAATACAGAGGCTATTTTATGAAAGCCTTTCTCTTCATTCAGACTTCCTACAAAGAGTATTGTTCTCTTGTATTTTGTTTTCTTTTTTGGGATATCTATTCCATTATTAATAACCTTTACCGGAACTTTAAGAAACTTTTCCATGCTCTTGGAAAGAACTTTTGATGGCGCAACAAATAAGATAGGTTCCCCCTTTATCACTCTCCTATGCAGAATAATCTTTGCCCTTTTCCAAATATTTCTTGGAATATCTATTATCTTTTCATCGTAGCCAAGACAATTTTCATAGAAACATTTATGCCTTCTTTTATAGCTCTCTGGTCTGTCTTCTTTGTATATCCCTCCTAATCTATGGCAAAGGTAATGGAAATCGTGAAATGTCAATACAACAGGAATTCTGGAATCGAGAGCAGCATCAATAACGCTTGGTGAAATCACACGAACACAATTATTTATGTGGACAACATCTGGACTAAATTCCTTGATTGTTTCTTTCGTTTTTTTATACCATTTAAGGCTATACCATCTTGAAAAAACAGAAGCCAAATTCTCCCCTCTATGCGACCCTAAAAGCCTGATCAAATGCCCTTTCTTTTCCAGATTGTCCTTCAGAGTATGAATAAATGTTTCAGCTCCCCCAGAATTTCCAAGATGATCATTAATTATCAAAATTTTCATCTCATTCTCCGAATAAATTTAGGAAAACCATTTCCAAATTTTTTTAGCATATATTTTTCATTAAACTCTCTTGCAGCCCTTCTGCATTTTCTTGAAAGAATCTTTTTCTCTTTCAAACTTGAATTAAAATAATTGACTATCTTTTTAGAAACTATCTCTTTATTTAGGGGAAGAACTAGTTTCTTGTCAGCTTTCATAACAGCTTGTTTTGCGCCAGTGTATTCAGAAACTATTGTCGGGATTCCAGCCAGCATTGTTTCCAAGATGTTAATCCCGAAAGACTCTCCTCTTCCAAGATGGACACTCAGAGAGCATCTTTTTAAATAATTTTCTGGATTTTGCTCTCCCTCAAAATAGATTCCTTCAGATTTCCATTCTTTTCTTAATTTCCATTTGCCTAAAATATGCAGATTTGCATCAGGGAATTTTTTCTTTATTTGTTTAAATGCTTCAATAAGCAGATCAAGACCCTTGCAGTAGTAGTCAGGACCATGGCCTATGAATAATATGTTGTGGCTGTTTAAGTCAGGGTTTATGCTGCTAAACTTTTTCATGTTTTCTTTGAAGATGAATGCAGGGACATTCAATACCGGGCTTTTTTTGTTGAAATCTCGGAAAAGACTTTCGCTGAAATCCCCTATGCAAACTGCTCCATCTAGTTCTTTGAGGAGCCTCTTTGCCATAATGGCTCGTAATATAGGATATTCTTTAATTTCTTCTTTTTCAAAATCAAATATCTTTCCGATTTTTAGGTAAAAAAGCCTTGGATCAGAGAAAAGAGTTACTATTTTTGCTCCTTTACTGAATTTTCCAATCTTTTTTAATAAAAGAGGCATGATATAAGTTCCCTCAACTATATATACATCATAATTTTTAGGTGGATTTTTAGAAAAAGGAACAAAGTCACAGCCAGTAGTCTTAAGGAGTTTTTCATGAAGAGGATGCAGAAGATCATATAAAAAAACTACATCTTTACTCATTTGAACTCCTTTATTGCGCTCTTATAGGCTTTTAGATAATTGTTTACTATATTTTTCCAATCATATTTCCTTGATTTTTTTAATCCCTTTAGCCCAATTTGTTTAGAAATTTTATTCTCTTCGAGAAGAAATTTCATCCTTTTCTTTAAATTGTCGATATCTTTAAAGGGAACGATAAACCCCTCTTTTCCATTACCAACCAAAAAAGGTAGGCTTCCTCGGTCGCTTACAATTACTGGCTTTCCCGCGGCCATGGATTCTATAACAGTTATTCCAAAGCCTTCCCATTCAGAGAATAAGACAAATAAATCACAAGAATGATACGCTGCTATTTTATCTTTGTCTTCAAGATGCCCCATAAATATAACTTTGTCTCCAATGCCAATGTCTCTAATCTTTCTTTCCAATTCTTTTTTATATCCTGCGTC
>CAYHJV010000007.1:0-14344 GCA_964357045.1 Candidatus Woesearchaeota archaeon
ACAATAATTCCATATACTTTCAAATCAAATGTGGCTACTTCTTCTGATAAGTAAGCTAATAGGCCAATTATCAGGAAAGTAATTCCCATAAATAATAAAAATTTATTCTTAATTCTCATGATTTAAATAATGGGGTAATTAGTTATAAGTTTTTCGATATCATTTTCAAAACCCGCTGTCTTCTTTTTTGAGGTGACCGTGTTTTTTAAGCCATTCAATTTGATTTGGCCTATATTTGAAAATAACATCACCTTTATTTTTGTCTAGTTCCCAAGGTTCTATAATTACCACGTCTCCAGGTCTAAGCCATAAGGCTCTTTTTAATCTTCCTGGGACACGACAATTTCTTGTTTTTCCATCGAAACATCTAACCATCATTTTATTTCCACCTAATCTTTGTTCTATAATTCCTATTGATTCTTCCCCTCTAGGAAGCCTAACTCTAAAGAATGTTTTTTGTTCTCCTCCTTCAGAGGTTTCTTCTTCTGTTTCGCTTATGTCTTCAAATTCTTCTTCCATTTTTATTCAAGAAAAATGTGTTTTATAAAGATGTTGATTAATCATATTCAATCTAGTAGCATGCCCTCTCTAACTTCTACTTCTAACTTATTTATCTTATCACTTGCCATCCTAACTAAATCTGACCTCTTTCTATAAGTTTCTTGAGCTAAATTTTCTATTATTCCTTCTTGGGTTTCCTGAATATCTTTAATACCATTTAATTCATATACTAAATTTATTTTTGGGTGAAAATGTAAGAGCTCATGGAATAGGGACTTTACTCTCTCACTTTCTGGCTGATCTTTTTTAATCCAAATAAGTCTTTTACCTAAGTAATTTCCTGTCCAAGAATGCCCTGTGCCCAATTTTATTTTTGGATGTAACCTTATCTTAAAATCAGGAAAATTTCTTGTTAAACAGTTTTCAATATACTTAAATGCATTTTCTTCTTTGAGATTTAATTCTCTTAATAATTGATGGTAATTTTCTTGCATTTTGTCTCTTTCACCTCTGCATATATTTGCATTTCTTCTTGATCTCTGAATGCTTTGTGAGGTTATCGATAAATATGGTTTTTTCATGTTGGCTTTAGCTGAGTTTGGGAACCTTTCTAAAAGGTTCATTTATCCCAATATCAATGCGAAAGGAATTCCTTGTATTTCGCCAATTTCTTCCTCTGAAATTATTCCTGCTTTTATTGCGGCTTGGGTTGATTTGTGGCCTACTATGTTGAAAGTTGCGTCTTCTAACAACATATGATGAAGTGTCTCAATGGCCTCTTCTTCGTTCACTTGGTCTCCTTTATAGAAGTTTTCTTTGACATTCAATTGAAGCAGCCCTTCCTCAAAATATTTGCCTAAAAGTTCTGCATCACAAATGGCAACTATATCCCTGGTGGACCTTATTATATTTATGAACATAAGAAATTAAAAAGAGAATTAGTTAAAAACTTTCTTATTTGTTTTTTGCTATGAAATCCTTTGAAACGACACGCCAGCATTCATGAGTGCCAGATTTGGACTTTGCAACGGCAAAGTTTCTTCCGCCTCTGTTAACTATTCTGTATTCACTTGTTTTGAACTTTCCCTTTGATTTAACATCGTAAAATTCAAGTTCTAATTTAGCCATTTTTAACCTCCTTGTTTAATTAGGAATTTGTTAAAAGTTCTTCTTAGCCTGTCCGGCCTTTAAAGCTACTTCTGCATTGTCTTTGGACATCATAGCGCACATTACTGTTCCACAGGTAGTGCATTTGCCCTTAGCCATGTAGCCGCCCTTTACAGTCTGGCCGATTGAAGCGTCTTTCATAGCTCGACCCTTTACTTTACATTTCACACAATAAGCTGTTACCATATTTTTTCCTCCATTGATTGAATTTTAAGGAAAATTCTGTTTTTAAAGATTTGGATGGCTGGTTTTTATAGAAATGGTTAAAAAATAGGGATTTTTTGACTATTTATGAGTTTTAAAAATTTTATTAAAAAAATTTTCAAGGGAGAAGACAAACAAGATGATTCTGATTTTTTTTTGGCTTTAGCGGATTTTGAACAAAAAATAAAGAAAAGCGCTTCTAAAAATAGTGATGGATCAACTCGTATTGATTTAAGAGCTATTGCAACTAACTTTGGGAAAGTTTATGTCATGAATGATAATGAAAATAAAGCCGTTACATATCTGAGTACTTTGACTAGAGAAGAGTTATGGGGTAAGTATAATGAGACATATTTACTCCAGGAGCTTTCAAAAGATTCCTATTATGATTATGTTTTTCCTGACGCGGATCATCCTTATATTATGTATTATATTTCTCCTTCAGACTTTATGAGGCTCGCTCAAAAAGAAATTGGATGTAGGGGTTTTTCTAGAAAATCCTAAATCTTACTTCTAACACTATGCTTCGCACCACACGCCAAACAGTGTATAAACATGAATCTGTCTTCTTTCTTTAGTTCTGTATCTGGCTTTCCACACTCTTTACATACGACAAATTCTTTAACATACTCGCCAATTTTTTCATTTATTTTTGCGCTTGGGATTTTATTGTTAAGAACTAATCTATCTCCTTCTCTTTGACCCGAGGTTGCAAGGCTTTTTAGAATGAATTTTTGAAAGTGTACTGGATCTCGTCTTAAGTAAGATGCGATTTGGGTGAAATTTGTTACGATTAGTCTTTTTCCTTCGAAATGTCCTTGGGCCTTTGGAATTTCAAACCTCTCACTGCTGTACAAACCTTCTGGTTTTTTTACTTTCTTGTATGCTTCTTCGAGCATGGATTCGTAGTTTGTTGTCATATAAAAACCTCCGGCGGGTTTTTATGAATCCAGCATCCGAGGTCGAATCTTTTAATTGCCTCCGATGGATTCGATATAACCCATGAAGATTTCAGTTTCGGAGGATTTATAAATCTTTTACCCTTCTTTTTTACATGAACCTAAAAGAGATTATATTTGCTATTGCAATTTTGATTTTGACCATATTTGTTACTTTCTACGGGATAAATACTGTTTTTCCTAAACCACAGTATGAAGATTTTTGCACTAGCTACATTAATACCAAATCTCCTGCTTTTGACGGCAGAGGAGTTTGTCCTGCTGTTTGTGTGCCTGCTTATGAAGTAGTTAGAGACCAATGTGTTTATAATGAATGTGGGTCTGGCTGCGGACCAGATGGAGTGAATACTTTTGAAACTATGGCTGAGTGTGAGCAAGGTGTTTATGATATGAAATGCTGGGAAAGATATAACGAGGTTGATAGGGAAAGAGCGAGGAAGGTTTTCTTTATGGCGTTGCCTTTAGGTATTTTAATAATTGCAGTTGGTGCTTTTACTTTCGGGCTTGAATACGTCGGGGCTGGCTTGATGGCTGGCGGTGTTGGAACTTTGATTTATGGAAGCGGGGCTTACTGGCCTTATACTCAAAATTGGATAAGATTCTTGCTGTCTTTGTTAGGATTAGTAATTTTAATTTGGTTTGCTTATTGGTTGAGCAAGAGAAGAGGAAAAGAGAAGAAGAGATAGTTAAACTGTCTTGTTGAAAAAATTGCCTATACTCTCCAGAAAATTTTTTAATTGAGGGGTGTCGTCTTCAGGAGATAATTTTTTCTGACAGGATTTATCTGTGCCTACGTTATTTCCTCCCGACCAAAATAAATGTCTGTACCCTCCTTTACCAGAATTTAAAACCTCCTCTTCAAACTTTGAAACGGATAATAAAATTATTCTATTCTCTTTTAATTTCCCATCGTATCTTGCTATTTTTGGGATGTTTGTTAACCTTATATGTGCCAAATACTCCATACATGATGCTTCTACATAGGCTCCATCGGGATTATGGGATTTGCTAATATAAATTACTTGATCGAAAATCTTCTTGTCATTTGCTTCCTTGACTAATTTTTCTATTGTTGCTTCTTCCATTTTCTAACCCAAATACCTAACTTTTCCAGGTCTTGGTTCAAATATAATTCCTTCTTCGAGGAGTTTTTGGAGCTCCTGATTTATTACTTCTGAGGAAATCTCGCGAAGGTCCATTATCAATTTATCTTTTTCAATTCCTCCAGCATCTTCGGAACCCTTTATTTTTTCCAAAAGCACGTCCTTTACAGCAACCCTTTGCTCTTTCTTTAACGGCGTAAAAGTTTTGTTCTTTTCCATTTCAAGTTTTCTTAAAAGAAGGTATTTTGGGTTTTGTTCTTTTATTATTTCTGGAGCTATGTAAACTTCATCATTCCAATATCTCAAAACACCAATAACGACAACTGTAAGACCTTGTGTGAAAGAGTCGAATTTTTTTACATCGTCTCCAAAGGATTTTAGTTTTATTTGCCCTGAACCATCGTCTAAAGTTAGGCTTAAGAAATTTTTCTCTCCTTGACTTTCATATTTTTCTACTATGTTACCTACAATATTGACTCTTATTATTTTTCTTTCCCCTAATTCTAAGAAAGAAAATCTTTGGTTATCTATTACAACTCGCCCAGATAGAACATCTCCGACTTTCATCTTGAATGCAATGTTTCTTTTGAACTGTTCTTGTTCTGCCATTGTATTGAGAAAAAGGTTTGATTTATAAGTTTTTATGAGGTTTTTTGTTCTGGTTTGTTATATTCTTCAATATAAAATCTAATCTTCCTTAATTCTTTTTCTAATCCTTTAGTAATTTTTTCATATTCTTCTTCTGATAGTCTTGAGATTCCTTTTACAGGAATTTTATATCTATTCAAAGGAATTTTGCTCATTATTTTTAATGCACCATCATCGGATAGTAGGGAGCTGATTTTTTCAGATAGCTTTGAGACAATTTCTAAATTACCAATTTTTTTGAATTCTTTTTTTGACTCTCCAAAAAGATGGCCCCTATAGGAGTTTCCACGCTCTATGTCAAAATAATAAATAAAATCTTTTTCATCATCGTCCATTACTATGTTAACACAATAAATTCCATTATCAATCATTTTTACTCTTTAAATTTTAATTTGTCCTGCTGATATAGCCCTTCCTCGGTTCGTACAAATCTCCTCTTTTTTTTAGTTCCATTATCGCTTCTTCAATTTCGACAGTTGTCATTTTATTTTCAAGGTCTTTTTCAATTTCTTCTATTGGTATCATTTTTCCAAGCCTGTCTTCGAGAGCAGTTATTGTGTGGAGCACTGAGAGAATTCTTGATCTTTTTCCCGTTGTGATTCCTGTTGTGATTTTGTCTATGTCAAATGATTTTGATTCATAATCGTAGCCAACTTGCATTAAGTAATACTTCATTAATTCAATTGATTCTTTTGCATCTTCTTTCGTTACTGTTTGGCTTAGTTTTATTTTTGCGGAGGCTTCGGCCATTCTTATCAAAGCCTGAAGCTGTCTTGCGGATATAGGGATAGGTCTTAAGGCGGTTTCGGAGGCGACGGGGCGGTTTCTTAAATCAACATAGAATTTTTTTATTTCTTCGACTGCCTCATTGCTAAGTTTAGGATGGACTTTTTGCTTTGCATAGGCAATGTATTTCCTGAAAAGCTCTCTTGGGATTAACATAGTCCCACCTTCTTTTAGGTGTTCTAGAAGGACATGAGAAGCTATTTTTTCATCTTGTTCTCTATTAGGTAAATCTCTTAAAGTGAAAATTACGTCGAATCTGTTTATTAAAGTTGGAGGCAAATCAATTTGCTGTGCTATTGATTGGTACGGGTCAAATCTTCCGAACTTTGGATTTGCTGCAGCTAGAACAGAGGTTTGAGCCCTCAGAGTTGCCTGGACGTTTGCTTTAGAGATTGTTATTGTCTGCTGTTCCATTGCTTCATGCATAGCGCTTCTGTCTTGAGGGTCCATTTTTTCCAGCTCGTCAATACACACAAGCCCTTTATTAGCAAGGACCATTGCACCTGCTTCTAAAGACCAACCACGTAAATATTCATCTCTAACAACAGTTGCTGTTAAACCAGCACCAGACGTACTTTTTCCTACTACATACCTTCCTTTAGGAGATATTTCCGCCATGAAAACTAATGTAACGGATTTAGCTACTCCTGGATCTCCTACTAGGAGAATGTGAATATCCCCTCTGCTTTTTTGACCGTCTCCGTGTGTTTTAGCCACTCCTCCGAAAAGTTGAAGAACAAGGGATTTTTTTATTTCCTCGTAACCCCATACACTTGGAGCTATGCTTTTTGCGAGCTTTTCAAATACTCTAGGGTCTTCTGACAATTCAAGAATTTGACGCTCATCTTCGTCATTTATATCTAATTCTTCAAATGTTTCTTCTAGAGGGATTATATTATTTGCTTCTAGCGCTAGTTCGAACCTTGTTGATAAACCTCCTGTGCTCAATGGAACTGGAACTTCTTTTAAAACACCAATAATTTTTATTCTTGCGCCAGGGGTTGTTTTTTCCTCCATTTTTGGCTCCACTAAATCTTCTTTAACAAAGACATTTATTCTCTTTGGCTGTTCTCCCCCAGATAAGGATTCAGGAGATTCTTCTATCACTAATCTTTGAGTGTCTACCATTTCTTTACTTACTAATGTGAAGCTTCCCCTTCTTCCACATGAGCATCTTGCAGGTTCTCTAAATTTTTTTTCAATCTGCAGAACAGATATTATTGTCCCGCAACTTGGACATTCAAATTTTGCATTTACAACTTGGGGCCTTACGTCCGAGGACTGCCTTATAATTCCTTCAACAACTATTAATTCGTCAAGGTTTCTTGATCTTATGTTACGAACCTTTATTTCCTGGGATTTTGAAAGATTGAAAAGTCTGACTCTTGCATTTTTTGCTAGACCTAGTTCTTCTAGAGCCATTTCAATTGTTGCGAGTGTTTCTTCAGGATCTGTTACTAATTGGTCCGAGAGTAAGCTTGAAAACTCTGTGAGTTTTAGAAAATCAAGAAGGACTACGTTATTTCCTTTCCTGAGTGAATCTCCAAGTTCTTTTTTATAGGAATCGAAGAAACTCTTTGCCTCTAGAATCAAATCCTCTTTCTTTATTTTTTGCATCGGCTGGGCTTGCACTTCTTGGGGGTCCATTTTGTTAGGATATAGAACTGGTTTTTATAGATTTGTGTAAGAAATAGGATATTTTTTAAGAAGAAGGGTTATTGCGAAGGGGTGAAAGTTTTGTTATTGGTTTTTTTTATTTGGTCTAAAATGTGCTCTCTTTGATTGTGCATTTTAACGAGTTTGACTAAAGCATTTCTATCCTCTTGAGGAAACCTATTTTCATTAGGATTTTTACTGAATTTTATATCAACAGGATCTGGAAATGTTTCTATGTAGTCAATAACTCCATTTACTCCGTTTACAAACTTATCTGATTTTGTGCCACCTTCTGGTAAAAGGTAGTATTCGTTATTTTCATTACCATTATATGATAAATTCAAAACAATCATAGAATTTTTTGAAAAAAGAGATATATAAAGATTTGTGTTATTGCTTATAGTTTTTCAAAGCTGCCTTGACATTCCTCAAAAGCTGGCTCATAGAGTCTTCAAGCTGGTTCTTGTTTTTTGTTCCTGTGCAAACAAGTTTTCCGTTGCTGAATAAAAGAAATGTTGCTGTTGGCTCCACAAGTTTGTAGACTAGACCTGGAAATTGTTCCGGTTCGTATTCTGTATTTTGCATTTCTAAAGCCAAGAAATTTAAATTGAGTTTTAAGTCGATTGAGCCTGAAGCTACAATATTTTGAACAGTGATTTTTGGTTTTGTAGTGACCTTTACATTTATTTTTTTTAGTTGTTTTATTACTTCCTGTATAACTTGTTTTACCTGGGCTACTGATTTTGTTCCAGTGCAGACTAAATTTCCTGAAGAAAAAACTAAAACTGCTGATTTTGGCTGTTTTATTCTTAGAACTAATCCCGGGAATGTTTCAGGATTGTATTCTGTATTAGGTTGTGTTCTTGCAAGCTTTGTCAAGGGGACTGGTTTTTCTAAAGAAGTTGTTGCTACAATGTTTTGTATTTTATAGTTTGATTCAGTCATTTTCCTAAAAAATTATGCCGACGATGGTTTATAAAGGTTTTTAAAGGGGGTTTATGACAATAAATATTTTGGAATTAGTTTTAGAATCATCTTATCCACAGCGGAACTTAACTCTGGAAATTTTTCCTTAACTCTCTCCCACGTCTGCAATTCTTTTTTATAATAAGGGATTAGATTACCAGTTTCATCTTTTATTCTAAATTCATTTGTTTCATCAAGATCTGAGAAAACTTGATGAAAAGCTTCGTGATAAATTAAAGAACTAATTTCTTCAGCACTAATTGAGTTTAGAAGATCTGCACCTATGTGAATAAAATTATTTGCTTGTATTGATGCGTCATTTCCATTAACAACTCTCACATTAAAAGCAATTTTATATTTATCCCTCAAAACATTCAATGAGTCCAAAATTGATTTTAATTTATCTTTCATAAAAATTTAAAAAAGGTTTATAAGTTCTTCATACTTGTTTAATTAATAGTAATCTAAGGCCACCACCCATAATGGTGGCCTCAGACCATAGCTGGATATTTCCTTTACAGGCGAACTCATCCCGCTATGTTCACCTACGTAAGTGATTATTATTCTTGGTGTGGCTCTTTTTTATTTTCTGGAAATAGTAATTTTGCCGCATTTATAAAATCCTTAAACTTCTCGTAAGCTTCATCTAACTCTTTTTCATCATTTGCAATTAGACTTTTGTCAAGACCATTCCCCTTTATACTGATTCTAAAAGCCCCTTCGGATATTTTAATGTCATAATGGTTTAATTCTCTTTTTTTGTAGGACATATAATCTGGTAATTGTTTATTTTCTATTTTCTTTGTTTGAGTCGACTTTCTTTTAGTTACACCTTCTCTTAGCGTTGACAAATGCGTTTTTTTTCTTAGTTCTTCTGATAATGAAATTCCATATTTTTCACAAAGATGTAAAAATAAATTTGTTGCCGGCTTTGCAAGATGAAATCCATACCCATAATTTGACACGAAAAAGTTCATAATGTCTTCTTTTTGGGCGATTGATATATCAACACTTTCAAATAGTTTGTCATAGGATTTTTTTATCATTTCTATTAGATGTTTTTTTCTTTCTTCTCCCACAAATTTTAATTTTCCCACTATTTCATTGTTTATCGTACCATCCACATTACAAACACCCAACCATTTTACTAGGTCCATTATCCTGAACGCGTTAGTTGGAGTTGCTATTTTGCTATCGACAATAAATTTGGTGTCTATTTTTTTTGGGGTAGTTCTTCTAAGCAAATCTATCATTTGGTCTGCCTGTCCAGAACTAGCATAAGGTGGTCTTAATTCCGTTTTTTCTTGTTTTTTATTATCCATTTTTATTATGATGTATTTATCTGTTTTTAAATATTGTTATACTAAAGTATATAAAGTGGATACTGTTTAAATTCTACGAAGTCTTTCTTTATCGCTCTTTCTTTCATGTTTGGGTGCAGTGAACTCGTTTTCATATAAAAATATACACTACGTTTACTTTTAAACCTTTCTAAAATCTTGGTTAAGTGTTTATATTTTAATTCCCTTATACCCCTCTTTCTCCAATTTATCAACTAATTCAACACCACCCTCAGAAATAATTTTTCCTTGAGACATAACAAAAACCCTGTCGGGCTTTATGTGCTCAAGAATTCTTTTATAGTGTGTTATAATAAAAACACATTTATCATTTTTCATGAATGTTTTAACACCTTTTGCAACTATTTTAATTGCGTCAATATCCAGACCCGAGTCTGTTTCATCTAGAATTGCTAGTTTTGGATCTAATACGGACATTTGCAAGATCTCTGCTTTCTTTTTCTCTCCTCCAGAGAACCCTTCGTTTAAATGCCTTAATGTGAATTCTTTTTTCATGTCAAGTGATTCCGCTTTTTTCTCAAGAATTTTTTTGAATTCAAGAACAGGAATTTTTGTGTCTTTTACAGAATTGTAGGATTCTTTCAAAAAGTTGAGAAATGAAACTCCTGAAATTTCTGAGGGGTATTGGAAAGATAAAAAAATTCCAAGCTTTGCTCTTTTATCAGGTTCTAAATTGGTTATGTTTTTTCCATTGAAAAAAATCTCACCTTTAGTTATTTTGTATTTTGGATTTCCCATTAATACATTTGCTAAAGTTGATTTCCCAGAACCGTTTGGCCCCATCAAGGCGTAAACTTTTCCCAGTTCTAATTTTAAACTAATTCCTTTAATGATTTCTTTTCCTTCTATTTCAACATGTAAGTCTTTTATTTCTAAGAGTGGTTTCATTTTTTATTTATCCAAAGCTTTATTTATTGCATCCAAGGGCAACAAAGCACATTTAATTCTTGTTGGGCCTACTGGAATCATTAACATTTGTAGTATATCATTTTCATTTAGTTTTTTTATTTCGTTTATTGAAAGGTCTTTTATTTTGTCAGTTAACAAAGAGGCTGAAGCCATACTTATTGCACAACCTTTTCCTGAGAATTTAACATCTTTTACTTTGTTTCTATCTATTATAAGATCAATTTTCATTTCATCGCCGCAAAGAGGATTATCTTGAAAGTGCGAATGTGTTTTTTTCTTTAATTCTCCAAAATTGTGCGGGCTTTTGAAAAGTTCAAGTATGTGCTCTCTGTAAATTTCGTGTGTCATTTTTTGAATATTTCTTTACCTTTTTCAGTTTTCGTGATGTCAAAAGGCTTTAATTTTTTTATCCCTTTTCTTAAATTTTTTTGATCTTCCATCCATCGTCCATAAATCATTTCTTCCTCGAATAGTTTTCCTTTATATTTTATTATCACTTTTTCTTTGGCTCCAAATAAGATAATTTTAGCCCCTTCAAAATCTTTAACATTACCTTTCAACTTTTTAACTCTATCAATAAACCATTTCCTTTTATTCTTACAATATTCAATAAAACTATCTTCTTCACTGACATTAACTTCCCCGGTTAGCAAATTAAACTCTATTTTTCTCTCTGACCAAAAATTTTGTAAAGGATTTTGCCAATCTTGGAATTTGATCAAGTCGTGCACTATGCTTTTAACTTCTCCTTGTGTCATTTTCCAAAAATCTTATTAACTTTATTTAATGATTCAACTAATTTGTCAATGTCTTCAAAAGTGTTGTAAAAATAGAAACTTGCTCTATTTGTTCCTGTCAAGCCAAGCTTTTTCATTAAAGGCATGTTGCAGTGATGGCCCGCTCTTATACAAACATTGTCTTCTGCAAAAATTGACGCAGTATCGTGTGGATGAATGTCTGAAATGTTAAACGAGATGGTTCCAGAACCCTTTTCAACTCCTGAATTGTAAATTTTTATTCCTTTAATTTTTTTTAATTTTTTTAGGGCATAATCTAGTAGAGTTTTTTCCCAAGATTCAACATTTTCCATTCCAATTTTTTCTAAGTATCTTATAGCTTCTGCTAATCCAATAGCTCCCGCTATGTTTTGAGTTCCTGCTTCGTATTTCCAAGGCAATTCATTCCATTTAGCATCTTCATAAGAAACTGAGCTAATCATATCTCCGCCGAAATTAAAAGGAGAAAGTTTTTCAAGCAACTCTTTTTTCCCATATAAAATTCCAATACCTGTTGGACCGAGCATTTTATGTCCTGAGAAAGCCAAGAAATCACAACCAAGTTCTTTAACATCAACTTTAACATGCGGAACTGACTGTGCTGCATCAATTATTGTTATTGCTCCTTTGCTTTTTGCTAATTCAATAAGTTCTTTCACAGGATTTATTGTTCCGAGAGAATTTGAAATGTGCGTTATTGATAGAATTGCAGTTTTATGTGTTATTTTTTGCTCGGCGTCTTTTAAATCTAGGGTGTAGTCTGGTTTAATTTTTATAAAACTAATTTTGAAGCCATGTCTTTTTGCAAATTGCTGCCAAGGAACCAAATTTGAATGATGTTCCATTTCTGTAAGAACAATTTCATCTTTTCCTTTTGGAATTATGGAATGAATTGTATAAGCCAGTAAGTTCAAGGCTTCTGTTGCACTTCTTGTGAAAATTACTTCTTTTTCACTTGAATTAATAAATTTAGCTATGGTCTTTCTAGAATTTTCGTAAAGTTCTGTGGCTTTTTCAGATAACTTGTAAAGGCCTCTATGTATATTTGCGTTTGTTGTTTCATAAAATTTCTTTTCAGCTTCAATAACTTGTTTTGGTTTTTGTGTTGTTGAGGCACTGTCTAAGTAAATCAAACCAGGATTGTTTTCAAAAATAGGGAAATCTTTTCTTAATTTTTTAGCTGCTTCGTTGTTTATTTTCATTTTTCTTAGAATTATATTAAGCCCAACATCATTTTAACTTCATCAGTTGGTTCCCAAGGAGGTTCGAATGTAATTTCTACTTCGGGTGTTTTAAAACCGGCTTTTTTTAGAGAGTCTTTTACATCTTCAATTAGTGTAGGGCCGTAGGGGCAGAAAGGCGTTGTGAATGTCATGTCTATGTTAATTTTGTTTTTTTCTTTAATATCAATTTTATATATTAAGCCAAGGTTCCAAACGTCTATACCTAATTCTGGATCTTCAACACTCTTTAAAGCTTCTATTGCTGATTCTTGACTGAGAGTTTTTGTCTTAGTTTTTTCAGATTTCATTTTACAAATTCAGAAATATGTGAATAAATTTTATCACTGATTTCTTCGTCATTTAATTCTAAAATAACTTGACTGAAATAACCTTCAATTATTTTTTGTTTTGCCTGTTTTTCAGAAAGACCTCGAGACATCAAATAGAAAATTTTGTCTTTGTCAATTTGGCCTACTGTAGAACCATGACTGCATTTTACATCATTATTTTTAATTTCTAAATTAGGAATTGCGTCTGCTTCTGCGTAATCGCTTAATAGCAAAGCGTCTTGGGTTTCGTAGCCGTTACTTCCTGATGCGTTTTCTTCAATTCTTACTAAACCATGAGAAAGTGCTCTTGCTTTATCGTTTACAGCCCCCTTTGTTATCATATTTGATGTTGTGTTTTTCCCTTCGTGTATAGAGGCTGTGTAAATGTCATATTGTTGTTCATCTTTTGCCAGATAGATTATGAAGGTTTTTGAGTTTGCGCCCTTTCCTGAAAGTTTGTTAACTAAAAATTCTTTGAAGTATTTTCCATTATAAATTAAATCTGTTTGTTTTATTGAAGAGTCTTTTTTTAATGTGGTTGTTTTGATTTGATTAACAATTGATTCATTGTCAAAATCGTTTATTGTTGTTAAGTTAATTTGAGAGCTATCTTGAACTGAAATTCCTAAGTTCTCATTATAAGAGACACTTTTACAAAACCTTTTTATTATAATACTTGCTTGGGAGTTTTTTTCTATTGAAATCTCTAGATTTAGATTAACAATTCCTTTTTCAGCTTCAATCTTTATTGTTAAAGGCTCACTTAATGATCCTTTGATTTTTATTGAATGAGCTTTATTAGATTTGTTATACTCAATTGATGGAGAGCTTTGATTAAGAGTGATTTTTGGTTCAACTGTGTTTTTATGTTTGAAAGGTTCTGACGGAGGCTGAATATTTATGTTAAGGCCTTGCTTTTTACTTTCTTGTTTAGTTAATTGCTGAATCATCCTAAAGAACCCTCCATTTCTAATTCAATTAATCTGTTTAATTCGACAGCGTATTCTAAAGGAAGTTGTTTTATTATTGGTTCTACAAATCCCAAGACAATCATTTTTGTTGCTTGTTCTTCAGAAAGACCTCTGGATGTTAAATAGAAAATTTGTTCATCGGATATTTTTCCAACTGTTGCTTCGTGGGCTAGTTCTGTTGTGGGTTCGTGAACGTCCATGTAAGGATGTGTGTTTGATTTTGAAAGGTTGTCTATCATTAAAGCGTCGCAGTTTACGGAGGATTTTGCATTTTTTGCTCCCTTTTTGACACTCAACAAACCACGATAAGTTGCTATTCCTCCTTCTTTGCTTATTGACTTTGAAATTATTGTTGAGCTTGTGTTTTTTCCTATGTGGATTACTTTACTTCCTGTGTCTTGGTTTTGACCCGCGCCTGCGAATGCTATTCCTATAAAGTCTGCTTTAGAATTGTCTCCTTTAAGGATTGACGCGGGGTATAACATTGTGACACAGCTTCCCATGTTCCCATTTACCCATTCTATTATTCCGTTTTCTTCAACGACTGCTCTTTTTGTGTTTAAGTTGTAAGTGTTTTTACTCCAATTTTCAATACTTGAGTATCTTGCTCTGGCGTTTTTTAGAACGTGGACTTCAACACAACCTGCATGAAGTGAATTTTGAGTGTAAACCGGAGCTGAACAGCCTTCGATATATTGTATTTCAGAACCTTCGTCTGCAATTATTAAAGTGTGTTCAAATTGTCCTCCTGCTTGTGCATTCATTCTAAAGTATGCTTGAAGAGG
>CAYHJV010000008.1:0-14295 GCA_964357045.1 Candidatus Woesearchaeota archaeon
TTCTATAATATTACTGCAATATCTTCTGGAGACCAAAATCATTCTGGTGCCGTTAGTACAAATTTTTTAACCATTGATAAAGCAACACCGACAGCTATTTTAATGAGCTCGCAGAATTGGAGTGTTACTTACGGGGTTTCAACTACTATAAACTCCTCAGAATCTAATTCGGGAGATTCTGATTTGGTTTATAATATTTATAGAAGCGGCATTTTTGTTGGAACAAGCGAGAGTGTTGTTTTGGGAGTTGGCTCTTACAGTTATTTATTAAACACATCAGGAGGACAAAATTATACTGCAGTTTCAGACTTGAATAGTACAAGCTTGATAATAAACAAAGCAAATCCTTCTTCGAATATAGTTATAACTGTTACTCCTTCTAGCAATGTTGTTTATGGGACGCAAACAAGTGCAACTGGTTCAGAGACAAACACCGGCGATTCAGATCTGACATACAATTTTTATAGAGATAATTCTGCAATCGCAAATCCTAACACAGAAACATTGAATGCAGGAAATTATTCTTATGTCTATAACACTTCAGGAGGGGCAAATTATACTAGTGGAAGCAATAATGCTACCCTAATCGTCAATAAAACTTCAAATCAAGTTTTTTTATTTTTAAATGGAAACTCTAGTAATTTAACTCTAAATACGAATCAATTTCTAAATGCTAGTGCGTATTCTGATTCGGGTGTTATTAGTTTGTATAGAAATGGTGTTGATGTAACTTCTCAGAATAATGTTAATGTTAGTTTAAGTGCAGGATTTTATGAATATTTTGCTAATTCTAGCGGAAGTCAAAATTATTTGGAGAATACAACAGGAATTAGATTTTATGTGAATGTTACTTCTGTTCCAGATACTTCTGGGCCTACAATAAATATTTTTAAGCCACAAGGCCTTTACACTACAAATTTAAGTTTGCCCCTTAATTTTTCGGTTTCAGATATTTCTAATGTTAGTTCATGCTGGTATAGTGTGAATGGTGGAGTTGATAATTTTTCTATTGTGAATTGTCAAAATACTACATTTAATGTTTTTGGGGAAGGAATCCATACGCTGATTTTATACGCTAATGATACTATTGGAAATCCAAATAGTGAAAGTGCTAATTTCAATGTTGATTTGACCGGAATAAATATTGCTATCACAGAACCGAGCGGAACAAAGAACTCCAGGGCGGGAATTCCTTTAACTTACAATGTTTTTGGAAATAATCTAAGCTGCTGGTATAATCTTAATTTTTTGACAGGAGGTCTTGTAATTCCTAATACGACGCTTTCTAATTGTGCAGGAACGAGTTTTGATGTTTCTTCAGACGGGAATTTTGTCTTAAATCTTTACATCAACAATTCTTTAGGGAATTTTAATTATTCAAACTCAACATTTTCTGTAGACACATCTTCTTCACCTCCTGGTGGGGGTGGAAGCGGAGGGGGCTCAGGAGGGAGCGGGGGCGGAGGGGGAAGCATATTCTCTCCAAACACTAAATTGTCTCCTGGCGATATATCTAATATAATTTTGAATGAAGGAGGGGTGAAGAAAATTGCATTTTGGAGAGTTAAAAATATTGGAACGACTTTTTTGAATGAGTGCAGGTTTTCAAGTGCTGGAGAATATTCTAATTGGATAACCTACACTGAAACAAAAGGAATCGCTGCTGGTGAAGAATATGAGTTTGTTTTTGACATAAATATTCCCGATGTTGGTTCTGATAAGTATAATTTAGAAGTTATAGTGAATTGCAAGGAGGCAAGTGCTTCTGAGAGTTTTGCTGTAGAAATTGTAGAAAGAAGTTTGAAATTTTCTTTTGTGAATATTGAGAGAGAAGGAAGAGATAAAGTCAGAGTTGATTATAATATTCAAGAACTTTTTGGAGAAGACCAGGAAGTTGAGTTAGAGTTTTTATTATTTGACATAGACAACAAACAAGTTGCTGAATTTAAAGACAGTAAATCAATCGACGCAAATTCTGCAGAAGAATTTACTTCTTTAATTTCTATAGATGAGCTTCTTGAAGGACAAATGACTCTTCTTGTAAATATAAATTCGGATACTTATTCTGGCTTTGTTCAGGAGAATGTTGTTCTTGGTGCTTCACTTAGCGGATTTACTATACTAGATAATATCAGAGGGAGAGATAATGTAGTAAGCATTATTTTTGTTTTGTTGTTTCTGACTTTTGTTTTCTTTGTTATTAGAAGCATAAAAAATCATAAAAGAAATGTCGAAGAAAAAGTCAGGGAAATGATAAAATCAAGCGGGCATAAAGTGAGGATAAAACGCAAACATGAAAAAAAGAAGTGATTTTATCTTTTTTTAATAGGTATATTCTTACTTAAACTTTTTAACTTGGATTCAACATCTCTTTTTTCTTTCGTCAGCTTTTTCAGTATTCTGGCCTCTTTTCTTTTAATTTCTATTATCTCTTTTTTTTCATTTTCTACTTCTTCATTTTTATTTGGCTTGCCTTTTTTTCTTATTAATAAATATATAAAAATTACTGCAAGTATAATTGCAATCACAACTAAAATTGTAGACATACTGTAATTTGTCATCTTTATTTCTTTTTTCTTTAGCAAGTTTTTTTGATATAAAAAACTATCTTTTTTCCCTAAGTTTATATATTATTGATGTTATAAGTATGACTATAACAAAAATTAAAATTACATTGAACCAACTTATATTTTCTTTAGATACAACACTAAACCATGCAGAGCTACTCGCTGTTTCATTATTGTATTTTGTCCTAACTTGCAAAATATAATCTCCTGACTTCATTGAGGCTGGGATTTTTATTTCTTTTACGAAGCTTGTTTGGGTTTCTACTGCGATGGTTTCATCTTCCATTGAAATGATATTTCCATCTATGTCTTTTATTATGTGGAATATTTCTGTGTCAACTCTACCTATTTCCCCTAAATTGAATATTTGTATGTTTGCAAAGATTTCTTTGCCAGGATTCACTTCTAAAAATTGTTCTGGTATTTCCACTCTAACGTCAAACAAAGCTTTTTTGGAACTGACATCAATAGCTATTAAAATTTCTTTTTTTGAATTGTCTGAGGTTATAACTATCTTACCCAGGTATAAATCTGGTGCTGTTGTTTGTCTTGTTATAAAATCTAAGCTTATGGTTTTTGATTCCCCTGGACTTAATTCAAAACTTTTTTCATTTAATGTCAAAAAATCTTCAATTCTTGAAGTACTTATTTTAAAGGATCTTTTTTGAGTTCCTGTGTTTTTAATCGTTACTTTTTCTGTTATTATTTCTCTTTGTTTTAATGATACACTTATTGTATTTTTGTCTATTGAGAAATCTTGTACAGGGGTTGCTGAACCTCCACCACCACCACTTGATGTTGCACCTCCTGTTCCAGTTGTTGAGGTTGTTTCTTCTGCACTGTAAACTGAAAACTCCGTAACATTAAATACAAAAATTCCTGCTGAATAACTTACTTCTGTGCATATTGTTGAAGAACATACAACACCGTCTTTTAGAATTCTCGGGTCTGAGAAACTTAAACCATAAAGAGACAAAGTAGATTTTTTGTTAAAATTTGGAAGATACACGGAATTTAATTCAATTCTGTTTAATGATATATTTGTGTAGGAATCTAAATCCACAATATTGTGGCTGAAGTTAGAATCATTTGTTACGTTTGTTGCTTGGTTAAATTGGATTTTCCCATAATCCGTGTTTTCTAATATAACTCCTGAAAAGGTTTGCAAATCTTCGTATGAATAATTAATAAAATCTGTTGAGAGTCCTCTCTTAGAACTGTTATATTCTGAATAATAAATTTTTAGAATATTTGAATTTGGTGTAAATGTTACATTTTTTTGAGTAGTTCCGTTGCTGTTGTTTGCGTACATGTAAAGTGTGTGGGCTCCTTGAGGAGCGTTGAAATATGTGGCTGAGGTTATTGTTGTATTAGCTCCTCCGTCAAAATTATAAAATAAATTACTGGCTCCTGTTGACGTGAAATTTAATAAAATGGAAGCGTTGTTGAGATATGTTTCATTCTCAGGGGATATTAATGTTAATGAAGGGGGCGCAAAAAGCTGGATGGATATGGCTAAGTTAGAATTTGTGGCTTTTCCTGTGATTTGTTTTTGTATTTTTATAACTGATAAAGATATAATCAATACGGCAATTAGCAAGATTATAAAAACCTTTTTTTTCATGTTTAGAGGAAACAGACGAGATATTTAAATTTTGTTGGACTTTTATTAACCGAGTTATTGATGAAGAAGTTATTTCTTTTTATTTGCTTGGATTTTTCTAATAACTATGTTTGCTGTAATCGCTATTGCTAGAACTATGGCTACAACCACCCAAACTGAAATGCTCTTAGACTTTTCTTCTTCGACAACTGGTACTCTATTTTCACTCTCTCCGAATCCTACAACTTCAACAGGGAAGCTTGTCGTGAAACCTGTCGCAAGACTTACCATTCCACCTTCACCTGAGGATATTTGTCTAAAGGATATTGCTACGTCGTAAATCTTTCCAAATATGGCGTCTTTAGGGATGGTTACTTCAATATTAACTGGCGTGTTTCTGCTTCCTGATGGGATAATATATTCTGTATTTTCATCGGTGATGGCTGCTATTTCACTCTCTAATGTTGCCTGGACTATGACCTCTTCTTCCGGGGGCGGCATGTTCTGCAGTCTTAATGAGACAATTTTAGATTCTCCTGGCGCGAGTTTTAATGGGTAACCATCCCAGTAAGATCTTGCAACTCCTGTTGCTTCTAATGAAGGAATGAAAATTCCTAATAAGACTAGTAATAGTGTTACATTTGCCAATATTCTAATTCTTTTGCTCTCTTGTTTTTTGTTTGTTTTTATTAACATTTTGATTATATTTATGTTATAACTGCAACCAACCATGATCCATAAGCTGATGAAGAGTATGACTGCTGGCTCAAAGTAGAGAGAACCCCTTTTAAACAGAAGAAAATTTCTTCCTGCCCAGATGTTGCATTATTATAACCTAATGAATGATTTCCCCTTTGTAAAGTTGACGTTGTGATATTTGTTGATGTTGCGTTTACCATCGCTGTTCCGGAGCATCCTTGAGATGCATTTTGAACTGTGAAATTAGCCCCATAAATGAATTCTGTTATAGTTGTTTCTCCTCGAAGGTTATAACTTGTAACATTGACATCCAAGGGTATGTCGTTTCCTGTGTTGTTTATTATAATTGGGTCATTACTTGAACCGGCATCTGTAGTTGTGACTCCTATTGATGCCCAGGATAAGGAAGTTGGAGCCATTTTCATTGCGGTTAAAATATTGTAAGTAAATGTTGTTGTTGAGTTTTCAACATATGAAGCTGACTTGTCTTTTATTGTTGCATTTATTGTCCATGCTCCATTTACATCAAAGTAATACATACTTATTGTGCAAGTGAAGTTTATGTTGTTTCCAACGCCTATAGATGTATTTATACAAGTAGTATTAGATCTAGTTGTTTCTCCTGTTTTATTGAAGTAAGCCTTTGCTTCGCTTAAATTAATATTGCCTGCTCCATCGTTGTCGGTCACGGTGTAATTGAATGTGATTGATGTTGTTGTGTCGTCCGTTGGGTCTTGGGCTGCGATGACATTGACTGTTCCTATTGTCGGAGCGGTATTTGATATTGAAATATTTAATGCTGTGTTGGCGCTTGTTGCGTACCCCGTTATTTCTGCTAATTTGTTTAAAGTTCCTGTGTAGAACAAAACGAACATTAACAAGACTACCATCAATAAATAAACTATGAACATCCCCTTTTCCATTCTTTTATTTAAAATGTAATCTTGTTTTTAAAGATTTCTCTTTATTTTTTCAACCGCATTTAAATGAATTGTTCGTATGTTTCTTTGATCTCTGTCCAATAATTTGCCGATTTCAACATATTTCATTCCTTTTCTTTTTAAATAAAGTATTACTGCTTCGAGCACCGTTAATTCTTCATCTTTGAAAATATCGATTGGAATATTTATTTCATCGTCTTTTATTTCTAAAGGTGCAGTCTGTTTTTCATACGCTTTTTTGTAAGCAGTCCATATGGTTCTTTCGTCTCTTACCAGCTCTTGAGATATTTCTTTGTAAGTCATATTCAGGTTTTCTTTCATGTACTTAGTTAATGATTCTAAGGCTCCAAGATTTTTGTTGAAGATTGATATTGGGATTTTGATTTCTTCTAGGTTTCTAATTATTTCCAATATTTCTTTTTTGTTAATCTTGTGTTTTTCTTTCAGTCTTGAGACAATCACTTCAGTTGTTTATTTGTTATTCAAAGAATACTTTTCTTTTAGCTCGTCTAGTATTGAATCCATGACTTCTAGAAGTCTGTCATCCTTTGGAGATTTTTTCTTCTTTCTTCTTCTGAAAGCTTCTCCCGATGCCAAAGCGACTAGAACAATTCTTATTTCCCATGATCCATAGAATGATGAAGAGTATGATTGTGGGCTTGAGGTTGATGGAATTTCTTTCAAACAGAAATATAATTCTTCCTGCCCAGATGTTGCATTGTTGTACTTTAAAGAGTGATTTCCTTTTCTAAGCATTGAGGATGTGATATTTTTTGAAGTTGCGTTTGACATAGCCGTTCCAGCACATCCTTGAGAAGCATTTTCAACAGTGAAGTTTCCGGCGAATATGAATTCTGTTATTGTGGTCTCTCCCCGCAAATTATAACCAGTAACATTAAGGTCTAATGAGTCATCATTTCCTGTGTTGTTTATTAAGATTGGATCTGTATTTGAACCAACATCTGTGCTGTTTGCGAACAAAGTCGACCAATTTAACGATGTTGGAGCCATTTTCATTGCGGTTAAAATATTGTAAGTGAATGTTGTTGATGAATTTTCTCCGTTTAATCCTCCATTGTCTTTTATTGTTGCATTTATTGTCCATGCACCATTTCCATCAAAATAATACATTGCTATTGTGCAAGTGAAGTTTATGTTGTTTCCAACGCCTATAGATAAATTAATACAAGAACTATTTGAACGGGTTGTTTCTCCCGTTTTTTGGAAGTAGGCTCGCGCCGAACTTAGATTTATATCTGAAGCTCCGTTTGTATCCGTCGCGGTGAAGTTAAATGTAATTGACGTCGTTGTATCATCTGTTGGGTCTTGAGCAGCTATTGTCTGGACTGCAGGAATCGTCGGGGCTGAAGTTAAAGTGACTATTTGGACAACGTAACTATTGTTCAACCCCCAATTATTTAGAGAATCGTTGGCGTAAACATTTATTATCCTATTTCCATCTGTCAGATTTGTTAATGGAATTGTTGTTGAGTTGCACCAACCATTTGAGACCGCTATTGTTGTGTTTGTTCCATTTACTTCAATATTACAATGACTTGGAGAAGTTGTTGCATCGCTGACGGAAATGTTCAGCGTTAGTGTTTCTGTGTTTCCTTTTTGGGTTGCATTAGTGTAAAATGGAAGAGTAATTGTTGGAGCAACAGTATCTACTGTAAAAGTTCTATTTGTGTCTGTAAAGTCGGTGTTTCCATTGGCAGAAGTGTCGTTTCCCCATACAGCCCAAAGATATCTCCCGTCGGAAATTCCTGTAACTGTTACATTCCACCAACTGTCATTAATAGGAGAAGAGTTTGTTTGATTAAATGTCCAAGAACCAGACCAGTTTCCATAAAGTCTTAAGTAACTTACTCCAAGATTGTCAGAAACTTTTAAGTCGAAAGTTACAGAGTTTGAAGATGAATTGTAATTGTCGATAGGATTTGTTCCGAAACTCGCGATAGGAGCTACATTTTGGACTGTGTAAGTTTGTGAGGATGTAACATTCCAGTTGTTGGAAGAGTCGTTTGCGTATTGTCTCCATGATATTGTTTTCCCCTCACAAGCATTAGGAACTACCCATGTTAGATTAGCCCAAGAAGAAGTTCCGGATAATGTGGTTGAAGATATATTCGCAGTGGTATCACAGCTTGCTCCGCTTGAGTTTACTTCAAGAGTTGCGTAGCTTAATGATGTTTCATCTGTCCAATTTATGTTGTGTGATATTATTTGATTAGGGTCAGGCGTTGTGTCGTTGACAGATGGATTCTGCCATTTTGGAGGTATTATATCTGCTAATGGTGTATAAGAAACATTTATGTTATCAACCACACATCTTTCATTAGCGGCATTAACATTACAACTAAATCTAATATGGACTCCAGCATCTAAAGTAATAAATTGGGATAAATTAATATTTGAGGTTATTGGCCCTTCATTAGTAGCAGTTATGTCAAGAATTAACTGGAAAGTTCCGGTTCCAGTGCTATTTGCATAAACTCTCAGAAATTCTCCAGCATCTAAAGCAACCGTGGTTCTATCGAAGGACACGTTAGCATACGCAACATCTGCTCCAGATAAATCTATTGCAACTGAAGTCATATTTGACGGGGCATCTGTGTTTGCCGCCCTGCATTCTTCAGTATTAACCACCCAGTCACTTGTAGCTCCACCCCCTATAACCCAATCACTTAAATCAACACAATCTTCAAAAAAAACTTCTATCGGGTCAATAATATGGTCAAACTCAACACTTCCTCCGACGACACGCAAATCAAAAGTATCTTGTTGTCCAACAAGGTTTGTTAAGAGAATTTTGTTATATTCGTTTGAATTCAGAGGGGAGAATTCTGCAATTAGGACACTTTGATTTACTTCGTAGACTTCTATCTTAGGACTTCCTGAAGTTATTCTTGGATAAAGAGTTATATCTCTACCTGAAGTTAAGTTTATTTCAAATGTAATTCTAACATAATCTTGGTTTGGGATTGTCTCACTCCAGACATTGTCAAGAGCAAAAACTTCATCATAAATATCGCTTATGAAATTTCTGCTTGAATCTAAGTGCTCTGCTTTTGTAATCACAATTATTTCGAATGTTTGGTTTGATAAAGAAGGAGCAATAAATTCTATGTAATCATAAATTCCGTTTCCATCAGAATCTTCTACAGATGTCGGAGACAAAAATGTATTTTGCTCAATCCAATGAATTTTTATTCTAGAAGGATTTTTTACATTTAGAGACTCTGATAGGTTTGTGAAAATTAAAACGTCTGCATAATGAACATCATCTGGACTTGAAACTGTTATTATTTTTCCTTTTGAAGTTTCTTGCTCTATTGAAGATGGGGAAGGAGTTTCGTACGAGATTTCATAGTCTCCTAACTCATTTATTGTGATTTCTTTTTCCAGCTCAAGTTCTTGGATATCAAACTTCGCTTTTTGTTTTGGCAATTTAAGAACATCGATATTATTAGCAGTTTTTGGAATTTTAACTTTTGAAGTTTTTAAATCTGTAATTGAAAATTTTTTAGTCCATTTAATTGGCTGGTTAAGAATTGCTTGAGATTGTATTGTTATTATGGATTCTTCAGAAATTGTTGTGTTTATTTCAGAGATAGCTTCTCGTAAAATTTCATAGGTAATTGAATCAATATTCAAAACAGCGTTTTCAATTTCAATTCTTAATGTGTAAGAATTTTTGTTAAGGCCAAAAGAAGTTAAATCGCAGGTTTCTTCACAGAAATTGGAGAATTTTATCACCTCTTTTTCTATTGGGGGTTCTTGTGGAACCTCCTCAGAGCCACTTATACCAATTTTTCCCCCACTTTCATTTATTATTTCAGAAGGAAGAGGCTCCTCAACGAGTTCAGGATTCTCATCCTGGAGCTCAAAATTTTCATTTTGAGCTAGAGAAGGACTAGTTCTGTTTGCGGTATCTGGGAGAACTTCATTCTGATTTAATTCTTCTGAAGATGAATTTGAGCTTGAGTCAATTGATTCATTTGTTGTGATGGTTTTGTTAGCGTCGCCGGTTTTGCCAGTTTCAGGCAACGCGATTGATGCGCCAGTTATTGAGGAACCGGGTTTTTTTTGCTCTTTTAATTTTGAAATATCGGAACTGCCAAGAATTAAAAAATCGTCGAGATAAACTTTTACATTTCCATTTTTTTCTAATAGTTCAATTAAACCAGAAATTTTCAATGAAGCGAGGTCCCCTGGATTTTCAATTTTCCATTCGTAGTTTGTTGAGATAGAGAAATTTAAATTTAGAGTTTCAGTGAATTCTTGAGTTTCTATTGGTGTTGGTACCTGCCCAAAAAATCCTGTGAGTGTTGGCTGAAAATAATGATAAGATAAAACTAGAATAGATAAAATTACTACAAGAAAGAAAAAATTAAATCCTCTGCCTTTGTGTATGTGGAGTTGATGTTTTTTTATTTCTTTTTCAGTTTGTTGTATGAAATAATCGTAGTAGTGAATTAATTCTTGTATAGTTCTTCCATCTGTTTTTTTGTGGAGAGTTTCTATGTAATGGGCATAAGAAATTTTTTTGTGGGCATAAGATAAATGAAGTTGGTGTAAATAATCAGAAAGATGTTTTTTTCTGCGTTTCGCCCTTTCAATATTTGTTCTTAATTCTTTTATGGAAGCTTCAGCTAAACTAGTCCTTCTCATACTTATTATTTATGTATTTACCTTTATAAAAGTTATCATATATATTATTAATACTTATTATTTATGTATTAATATTTTTTAGTAGTGCCTACCGAAATATTTATAAAGAAAGTAGTGCCTAATATAATTGATTACTTTAAGGGAAAGATAGTATAGGAAAACTGTAGGTTGTCAAATAATGGCCTTTGTTGTTAAGAAAAAAATTCATGGGAAAGAATACTTTTATCTTAATGAAAATAAAAGAGTTAATGGAAAGGTTAAAACAAAGACTATTGCTTATCTTGGTAAGTCTGAAAAAGAAGCTGTTAAAAAGGCAGATGAGATAATTAAAAAAATGAAGGGTGATATTGATCAAGTAAAGAAATCTGACAAGAAAATAGAGGTTTCCGAATATAAACTGGAGCAAAAGAAAATTTCTGTAGAGGAATTGGCGAATTTCTGCAAGGCCAAAGGATTTATTTTTAAGAGTTCAGATATATATGGAGGTTTTTCAGGATTTTGGGATTACGGGCCTTTAGGGGTCCAGCTTCTTAAAAACATAAAAGATGATTGGTGGAATTATTTTGTTCAACAGAAAGAGAACGTTGTTGGAATTGAAGCGAGTGTTATTTCACATCCAAGAACTTGGAAGGCTTCAGGACATTTAGACAGTTTTAAGGATATTGCGGTAGTCTGCAAGAAATGTAAGAAAGCAACTAAGATTGATGCTAGCGAATTAGGAAAAGTGAAATGTGACAATTGTGGTGGCGAATATGAGAAAATTGGAGAATTTAATTTATTGTTCAAAACAAACGTCGGGGCTTTAGATTCTCAGGAAGCATATTTACGGGGGGAGACCGCACAAGCAATGTTTATGGATTTCAAGCTGGTGAGTCAGACTTCTAGGATACAATTGCCTTTTGGTATTGCCCAGATTGGAAGATGTTTTAGGAACGAAATTGCTCCGAGAGATTTTTTGTTTAGGAGCAGAGAATTTCATATTGCTGAGATAGAATTTTTTATTAATCCTGAAGAAGTTAAATGTGAGATTTTGACTAAGAAACATACGAATTTAAAAATAAAATTTTTGGATTCTGAAACACAAAAACGTGGAAAGGATGAATTGAGAGAAACAACAATTGGGAAAATTATTGAGGAGAAAAGACTTGGCGAATGGCATGCTTATTGGCTTGCCGAACAGATTTTTTGGCTGAAGAGTTTGGAATTAAAAGATTTGAAAATCAGAGAGCATACTAAGGATGAGTTGTCTCATTATAGTTCGGCAACTTTTGATATTGATTACGATTATAGTTTTGGAAGCAAAGAAATAGCTGGAAATGCAAATCGCGGAATTTATGATTTAACTCAGCATCAAAAAGAATCTGGAGAAAACCTGGAAATTTTCGACGAGAAGAGCGGAAAAAAAGTTCTTCCGAAAGTTATTGAACCCACTTTTGGCGTCGAGAGAGTTTTTTTGGCTTTGCTTTCAGGTAATTATTATAAAAATTCTAAAGACGAGACTGTTTTAAAATTACCTGCAAAATTAGCTCCGGTGAAGGCATCTATTTTTCCTATTGTTAAAAGAAAAGAATACGAGAAAATTGCTGAAGATATTGTTAGGGATTTAAAAAAAGAATTTAATGTTGCTTATGACAAGTCTGGAAGTATTGGCAGAAGGTATGCGAGAAATGATGAGATCGGGACTCCCTACTGTATAACAATTGATGATGAAAGTCTAAAAAAAGAAGATGTTACAATTCGTAATAGAAACACAACAAGACAGGTCAGAGTTAAAATTTCTAAACTTAAAGAAATTTTAAAGAAATTAATCAATGAAGAAATTGAGTTTGAGAAAGTAGGAAAACTGATTTGATAAGAAATCTTTTAAAGTAGTTTTTGTTTTATTATTCATGAAAGATTGTGTCTTTTGCAAAATAGTTAAAGGTGAAATTTCTGCTGAGAAAATTTATGATGACAAAAACGTTTACGCTTTTTTGGATATGGGCCCTGTTAATCCAGGACACACCTTAGTTATTCCAAAAGAACATTACAAGATTATGGCTGAGACTCCTGATAATATTTTGGCTAGGGTTTTTGTTGTTGCTAAAAAGCTGATGAAAGTTATTAAAAAAACTATGAAGGCTGATTTTGTTGCTGTTTCTGTTGTTGGTGTTGACGTGCCTCATTTCCATGTTCATTTGGTGCCTAGATATTTTAATGATGGAATGGCAAATTTCTGGCCACATAAAAAATACAGGGACGGAGAGATTGAGAAGGTAGGGGAGAAGATAAGGAAGGGTTTTGGTTAAATAATCATACGATTGTTTATATTTTATAACAATAATGATTAAAAATACATTCTACCTTTAAGTGATATGGCCTACGGTGTGTATAATTACAAAGAAATTGAAGGGGCTCCGGAATACTTAAAAGAATTAAAAATTAGGGCTGTATTTTCTCCCAGACAAGATGGCTCTTTAGAACATTACGCTTTCTTAAATGAAGGGGGTTTTGAAGTATACAGCTGTGGAGATTTAGAGCAATTAGTTAAGGAAGCTGAAAAGAGAAAGAAAGAATTGGGATTATTTACTCCAAAATTCTAGAGACTAAATTTTTTTTGATTGATTCTAATCCCTTTTCAATTTCTTTTGCAACATCTTCTTTTGGTCTATTTGTCTTATATGGGAGTCCTTCTTTATTAAGAATCTCTTTTATTGTCAATATATTTCTTATTCGTGGAGAGTTTGGATTACCATCGCAGTAGTCTGGGAAATCAAGTAAAACAGACCCATCTTCATTAATTTCTCCCAAATAATCTCCGCTTAAAATTGAAGGATTTTGGCCCATAATGCTTACGTAATTTCCATTTTTTTGCTCAAAAAATTCCAGATAGCCTGCTTTTTCTCTAATTATTTCTCGCACTTTTTCTTGTTGTTCGTTCATGTGATTTTATTACCGACTGGTTTATAAATTTTATCTACTAAAAGTATACTAATGGACACACTGCTTTTCAAAAAATGTCTCTGAGGGGATTTTAACCCCCGACCTCGGCCTGACCCAAGTTAGGACTTATCCATTACCCATACACTAAAATCCTTGCGGATTTTGTGAATGTAGTTTAACAAGTTAAACTTCATGAGAGCCGCGCTCTAAACCCTGAGCTACAGAGACGAATCTACAAGAAAAAGTTCATTTAAAAATTTATAGAATTATTATTGCTTTTGTTTTTCTAGTCTTGCTAAGAATCCTGCAAGCCTATTTCTAATTTTCTTGCTGGGCATGGTGTTGCTTCCGAGCATTTTTTTATTTTCTTCAAAGTTCTTTCCGAATACGACTCCTCTGGCTTTCATTTCTTCTGCAGCTCTTCTTACCATTTTCGATTTTATTTTTCCCATGATTACTGGTTGATAATGTGACTTTTAAAGCTTACCATTCAGTAGCTCCACTCCGTTCCGCTAAATTGCGCTTCGCAATATTAATTATAAAGTTAATCTAAACCTGCTAAATAGAGTATCAAATTAAAGCGTTGTTCTTATTAAATAATCCTTGCGACGTTAGGAGCGAGTCAATCTTATTCTACTTTTTCCCAGCCGGAAAGATTTTTCAGGGCTTCAATTAAATTTGAGGTTTTTTTAGCCGGTTCCCCTAGGCTGAAAATTAAATAAGGAAGACCTAAATCTTGGGATTTTTTGTGGGCTTTTATTATATCATCTTCTGTTAACTTTTTTTTATTATATGCAACTAAAAGCGATTCTTTTGATTTGTTTTTAACGATTAAAACTAGTTCGTTTTTGCTGAAACTTTTAATATCTGAAATCTCCATACCTTTTTT
>CAYHJV010000009.1:0-12956 GCA_964357045.1 Candidatus Woesearchaeota archaeon
TGAACAAAACCTTTTTTTCCAACAATCTCAGAGGTTAAAGCTAAGACATAACCACATCCTGAGCCTATTTCAAGGACTTTTTGACTTGGTTTCAAATCTAATAAATCAAGCATAACACCTATCGTATAAGGTTGGGAAATTGTCTGACCTTCTCCTATTGGTAATGCTGTGTCTTCATAAGCTGCACTGATTACTTCTTTGGGAACAAAATTTTCTCTCTTGACTTTATCAAACACTTTCAAAGTTTGTTTTGAAATGCCGTGAGATTTTAATGAATTTAGGAGATGTTGTTTGTTCATTTTTATTATTAAACTCAAACTAATTACCACTCAACTTTTAAACAATATGGCAATTTTCCTTTGAATTTCTTTTGTTCTTGTTTAAAGTGTTTTTTACATAAATAACTCCAACCACCTTTGCCATTTTTCATAGCCATAGAGTAAACCTCTACATGAGATTTATTTGTACATTTTCCTTCAAAATCACAGCAAGGAAATTCTTTTCCACCCCTAAGAAATTTAAACCTTATTGTAGAGTCTCCGTCAAAATCTTTTTTGTTTTTAGCTAGATTCAACTTTCCTTCAGAATTATAGTACTTCGTGATTATCATCTTAAATCATAAACTAATATTTAAATCTCCTTTCATAATCTTTATGGCTCGTAAACCATTCTAAAATAACTGAAATAATTTCTACTTTGTTCGGAGAGGTTAGAGTATATATAAGTCTCCATCCATTCGGCAAATCGTATTTCCAAAGATTAGTTATGTTGTATTTGATCACATATTCTTTAGGGAATAGTCTTTTAGACACCCTTATTCCGGCAAAAGCATTTTCTTTAATTTCTTCTATTGCTCTCCTAATATGTTTTTTCAAGATTTCATTTTCTGGAAGAGATTCAAAGGTTGTCTCTAATGTTTCTGAGACAAAAACTACTTTAGAACGCTTTACCACCGTTAATACCTCTTTCTTTTTTCAATTAATTTGGCTAGCTTTGGGTTCCATAAATAAACCAAAATATCGTTTTTAGCAATTCCTATCTTATTAATATTCTCTAAATAATCTAAAACAACTAAATAAGTTTGCCACATGACTTTTTTAGGAAGTTTCTTCCAAATTTGTGTCTTATTAAGCTCCCCACTATACTTTTCTATTGTTTTTTCAATCATTAAAACAGTGCCAAGTGTTGGACTTCTTGCAAAGGTGTTTTGAGATTTATTTTCCATATTATTTAATATATCAATTGATATAAAAACCTTTCGTTAAACCTTCAAACTTACTATCTTACTTATTCCGTCATGCATACTGATTCCATAAATATTTGTTGCTTTTGATATAACTTCATCATTGTGCGTGATTATGATATATTGACCTTTCTGCATGTATTTGTTTAGAAGGCCAGCAAGCCTTTCAGAATTTCTTTTGTCTAGGGCTGCGTCAATCTCATCTAAAATGTAAAAGTAATATGGTTTATGTTCTTGAATCGCAAAAATTAATGAAAGGGCTACAAGAGTTTGTTCTCCACCAGATAGAGATTTAACATCAAAATATTTTCCGTGGCCTGTCTTGACAGTTATTCCAACTCCTGCCGCAAACGGATCTTTTCTGTCTTCAAGCTCAAGGTAAACTTGACCTTTAACGCTGAGCTGTGAAAAATTTCTCGAGAAGATATCATTCAATGAGTCAAGAGTTTTTAGGAAAGATTTTTTCTTTTTGATATCTATCTCGTGGATAATTTTCATGATTCCCTCTTTCTCTTTAGATATGATTGTAACTTTCTCTTGTATTGAATCATATTCTTTTTTTACAGAATCGTAAACTTCCAATGCTCTAAGATTAACTGTTCCTATTCCTGAAATAGTTTCTTCTGTTCTTGCTAGCCTCTCCGCTAAGGTTTCTCTATTGGATTTTATTACTTCTATGCCTGGAAATCCTAACATTTCTGTTTCAAGATTTTCCACACGAGCGTCAAACCTGGCCTTTTCAATTTTCAAATCATTTACCAAATGTTCAAAGATATGAATGTGATTTTGTTGTTTGGAGATTTCTAACTCAGACTCTCTGATTTTATTTTGCAAAGAATCACGTTCAGAAATCATTCTTTCAAACTTTTTACTCAACTCTTCTTCCTTTTGTCTTTTATCCTCCAAAAGTTCTTCATTTTCATCAAGCTCGCTTTTTACCTGTTTCAATTCTTCCGTCAAATCCTTTTCTTCTCTTTCAAGTTGCTTAAAAGAAATTTTCGCCCGATCCAACTCCCTTTGCTTGAATGAAACTTCAGAATCAACATTTTCCTGGCTCCTCTGAGAAATTTCATGCAGTTCTATCCTGAAAGTTTCGTACTTTTGCTCAACATTGGAATTATCTTCAAAAGATTTTTCAAGATTTTTCTGTATTTTAGAAAGCTCAATAAGTTCTTTCTTTAAAGATTCAGTTTTTCCATATAAATTTTTCATTTGCTCTTTCTTTTCATCAATGTTGGAAAGCTTTGCTCTATCAGATTCTCTCTTTGTAATCTCGGAATTAATTTGTTCAATCTCTGTATTTAATTGCTCTTTTTTCTTGTAAATTTCGGCCAAATTTTCATCAGAAATCTTTATTTGATGTTTTAACGATGAAACAACCAAAGTAACTTCTTTGTTAATTGTATGGATGTGGTCTTCTGTTATTTTGCTTTTACATATGGGACAAACGTCCATTTTTGAAATGTTTGTTATAAGTTTGCTTTGCTTGTCTATTTCATATTCTTTTGTCACGGAGGATTTCTCGTATTCTTTTTCATCTTTTCTTATGGTTTCCAAAAGAGTTTTTTTCTCCGCCAAAGAGAGTTTTAATTTTTCCAGCTTATCCTCGCTTGAGTTTTTGTCGTATAAATCTTTGGAAATGGACTTAATCTGATTCAATAAAAATTCTGATTCAATGTTATAAGAATTCAGAAGCATTTGTTTATCGTCAATTCTTTGTTTTATTGACTTTAGCTCTGATTTTACTGTGTAAAATTTTTTCCTTTGCTCTTCCAAAATTTCCAGTTCTTGTTTTTTTAACTCTAAAGCTTTCTGTTTTCCAGATTTAGACGAACTAGAATTATCTTTGCTTAAGTCTTTAATCAAAATGTCGTTATTTCTAATTGTTTCTTGAAGCTCTTGTTTTTGTTTTAATACAGAGTTTAATTTAGATTCGTAATTTTCAATTTTAACAGTTGTTCCAGCTATCTCTGCTCTTATGTTTGCAATTTCCTGATTGAGCCTCTCCTGCTCTATTCCCGTTGATTTTTGGATGGTAGAATTTATTGAATTTATTTTATTTTGGAAATTTTCTATCGAAGCTCTTAAAGCGGCTATGATTTTTCTTACCTTTTCGATTTCAGAATTTTTCTTGGAAATTTCAAGATTTATTTTCTCTGATTCTTTTTTATTATGAACTAAGTCACTATAAATTATACTTGCTTTCAATTGTCTTAAATCCTGCTCTAATTTTCTGAATCTTAGGGCTTGCTGTCTTTCTTTTTCCAAGTTATTCAAATAAGATGTTCTTTCTTTTAGGATCGCCCCCACTTCTTTTAATTTTTCCTCCGTTTTTTCAAGTTCTTTGAGGGATTTTTCTTTTCTGGATTCGTAGACGGCTATTCCTGAAACTTCTTCTATGATTTTTCTTCGCTCCTCATTGTGCATATTTACAAGATTCTGTATCTCTCCTTGTAGAATTATATTAAAACCATTTGGATCAACTCCTGCTTGAGATAAGAGTGTTAAAATTTCCTGTCTGGTTTTTGTTTCATTGTTTATTTTGTAAATGCTCTGGCCATTTTTTCTTACAATTCTTTTTATAGAGACTTCATTTGAGTCAATTGAAAAGGCGTTATTAGAATTATCAAAAACAATTTCGACTATTGCCTCTTTTGAAGGTGCGGCAGCTTTTGTTCCTAGAAAAATTAAGTTGCCTGCTTTTGCAGCTCTCATTGATTTTATAGAAAGTCTTCCGAGTACAAAACATAGGGCATCTGAAAGATTTGATTTACCAGAACCGTTTGGACCTAAAATTACGTTAATTCCTTCTGTGAACGGTATTTCAGTTTTACGAGGAAAACTTTTGAAACCGTACATCATCAACTTTTTTATGAACATAATTAATGAAAACACAAGGGGATTTTTAAAGTTTGTTTGGGTGGAGAATTAAAGAATTGGGGTCGTTTTATATGTTCTTACTGTTTAAGAAAAAAGTCCTTTGAAGAATCCTGCTATTTTTTCTATAATATTATGCGACTCTTCGTTTTGCGTTTCACCCACAACTTCACCAAGGGTTCTTATTTTGATGCCGTCAGTTTTCTTAATGATTGTTGGTTCCTCAACTATAGGTTCTTCAATTGTTGGTTCACTAGATGGTTGGGTTTCTGTAACGGTAGGGGTTTCCTCTACCTCAACCGTAATTCCAACACTTGCTAAAGACGCTACAGCCCCTTGCAATTCTGATTCTGTAAAAGTTGTGGGACTTGATGGAGTAGCGCATCCTGCGGGCCCGATAGCTGGAGGCCCCCCTCTGAAAATTCTATCAATCATATAAGTTAGATCAAGAATGGTTGAACTAACTCCATCTCCATTAACATCTCCTCTCTCTGGCGGGTTTGGCGCAGGTCCCCCTCTAAAGATTCTATCAATTAAGAATGTTAAGTCCAAAATTGTTGCTGCGAGTCCATCTCCGTTAACGTCTCCGCAAATAATTGGTGGTGATTTTGTCAATGGCAAATAATCTATATTATTTGCACCCAAGGTATAATTACTATCACAAATTCCATTTTTGTTCGTGTCGATGCAGGTATCTGAAAATCCTGTTACATTTGGATAAGCCCAGTAATTTCCACCCATGCAATTTCCTCCAACAATGTTTTTGCTTCCAGAACAATTGAGGGTTATGTTCCAAAAGTCTTTCAGGTTTGTGCCTCCCCCGCTGAAAGCATAATTCTTGGTATTGTTGAACAAATTATTATATATTAAATTTGGTCCATTAAGACCGCTTTTGAAATATTTGGATAGCCCAATAGCGTTATTTTCAATGGTATTATTTTTAATAGTATTTCCGGAAGCTTCCGCCAAGTCTACACCTATGTCATTAGAAGTCAACACCATATTTGACAAGATATTGTAATTGGAGTTTCTCCACAAATCTACCCCTATATCATTAGAAGTCAACACCATATTTGACAAGATATTGTAATTGGAATTTTCAAGCTCGATTCCTAAATATGGGGAAGATTTTACAGTTATATTGGATAGAGAGTTGTAATTAGAATGAACTAACCGGATCCCAAAATCATTGTTAAATTCTAAAATACTGTTTGTTATACTTCCATTATTAATGTAAACATAATTCAACCCGACGTTAGAACTTTTAATTATGCAGTTTTTTGTTGTGACATTTTGGAGCTGTGAGGCTGAAGAACCATAAGCACGGATGCCATAGTTATAGAAGTAGTGATAATCCACGTCTTTGTATTCAATAGTGTGACCCTGACAATCTAAGACCGTATTGTTTTTTATTATAGTTATACAAGCAGACCTATCATAATGGTCTGTTAAACTCACTGATTCGATTATATCCGCATTTAAGAAATATTCTCCTTCTAATATCAAATCAGCACAAGAAAAAATATTATAAGAAAATAAATTTACAGTGTAAGGTACATGAAATATTTTTCCGTTTTCAGTTATAAGTAAGGATCCGTCAAGACTGCCAGTTATGCCCGGCGTTATGTATAATGAAATATTTACGGATGCATTGGAGTTTGCCCCTATTGTTAATGACGAAACATTTACAGAACTAATATTATGAGTCTTCAGGACGTACCTATTGTTCGTTGCATTGGTAATATTTAAAATGAGAGTTATATCGTACGGCTTTAGATTCCTAATTAGTAATTCTTTTGATATAATCATAGGCAATATTTGGTTTGTTACATCTATTATTCCAAAATCTAAAATTAATGGGCTTGTCATGAAAGGCGGATTAATGGCTTTCAAAACATCTATCCTTCCAGCTCCTTGCGTATTTGCATCATAACCTAAATCTTTTGCAGTAATCATCAAGGCAGATTTAATGTCCTCTGGCGTCCAATCTGGATGGGCTTGTTTAAGCAATGCAACCGATCCGCTAACTATAGGAGTAGACATAGAAGTTCCAGCCAATTGAACGTGTTCATCATCGAAGCAAGGATAATAATAAATATTAGTGTTATTTGGGAAAATAGAGTCATATCGGGCAGCACAAATAATTGCTCCAGGCGCAAGAATGTCTGGTTTGATTATTTCTTCTTCGTCCAACATAATAGGCCCCCTAGAACTAAAAGAAACTATTTGATCCATCCTAGGATTTACGTCTCCCCAAAAAGCATAATTTTCATTTTCATAATTTTTTTTGTATGTTGCACCAACTGTTATTGCTTTTCTAGCTGCCCCGGGACTCCCTATAGTTCTAGGCCCGGGTCCAAGATTATCTGCAGCAATTATAGCAACAACGCCTACGCCAACGGCATTATCTACAACCGTGCTCATAGGATCATCAGGACCGCAATTTTCATTATAAATTCCAAGACAATGAGCAGTTAAACTTAAACTAATAATATCTAAATGATCTGAAAAATTTCCATCTTGATTATAATCTACAGACTTCTCAATAGCAGCGATTATATCTGTAGAATTTCCATTTCCTAGATGATTTAAAACTTTGTAGGCATAAATCGTTGCATCAGGGGCCACGCCATTTAATACCCCTTTTCCAGCAGCAATAGAAGCGACATGAGTTCCATGCCCCATATCGTCTATAGGATTTGAATCATCATTCACAAAATCCCAGCCATTAACAACTTTGCATCCCGCACCAAAACACCCTCCAAAATCAGGATGAGTGTAATCAACTCCGGTATCAATAATTCCAATTGTAATTCCTTCACCCGTTAAATTAATTCCACTAACTTGCATATTCCAAACTTGGTCGGTGCCTATTAAAGGAATTGAATCCATAAGGGTTCTATGAACTTCATAATTAGGATAAACTTTTTTTACTTCTGGAAGAGATTCTAATTGTTTTGCTTGTTCTTCATTGATTCCATAAACTGCAAAACCATTAAAGACATTTTGAACTTTTGAATCAATTTGCGCTGAAGAATGAAGGTTTTTAATCTGCGCTTCTAAATTATTTTGTTTGCTTATTATATTTGATTTATATGAAGTCAGGCTTTGCTGTGAAACTGATTTTGTTAGGGAATTTTTTTCTTGATTTATTTTATATTGGATAATTGGATTATCTTGAAGCTGAACAATGTAGCCATTAAATTTTGGTTCGCTTATCTCATCTACATTAATTACAGACTCACAAACTCCACCCTCATCTAATTGAGAATCACAATCGTTGTCTTTTCCATCGCAGATTTCTGTTGTTGAAGTACATATCGGTTGTTGAACAAGTTCAGTCTCTCCGACCAAATTTTCTCCAATAGTTTTTACAATTACATTGCCAGTGAAAGAATAATCAACGAACAAAACCAGCTCAAACAAAAGCAAGGTAGATAGGACTAAAATAAAAACTCTCTGATTTTTGTCAAGCACTTTCTTCACACTCTTTTTCATGCATTATAGGAGAATTAATTATGTATATAAAATTAATTGTTTTATATCTCCAGTATCTCTAGGGAGAGGTTTTTAAGTTTTAATGAGAAAGATAATCTCTTATTTCTCTAGGCCATAAATCATATCTCTTGTGACAATACTCCATAACTTTATCTTTTTCTACCCATTTTAATTCTTCTATGTCGCTTCCGGGCTTGACTTTATCAGTATCGGAAAAACATTCATACCAAACTGCTTTTGATTTGCTTGTAGGTGTTGTGTGAGAAGCTAATTGTCTCACGATACGGATTTCTAAACCTGTTTCTTCTTCCATGCCTCTGGTTAAAGCATATATATCTGTTTCACCCTTCTTTTTTGTTTCACCAGGTATATGCCATTCACCAGCTAAAAATTTTGGAGATTTGGATTTTTTCTTTCCTATAAGAATTTTCCCATTATAATTTATTAGAGCTATTACTGCAGCCATTATATCTCCAGTTTCTTTTGCTCTAAAGCAGAATGGGCTTTCTTCCAAGGTGCCCAGATTTTTCTAAAAATTCCATCGTCTTGAAATTTTCTTGCGTTTTTTTCAAGGAATTTTTGTGTTAGGGAATCTGAGAGATAGCCTGAGCCAATTTCTTCCCCATAAACTTCTTTAAGCTTTGTCATTTCTTTTTCTCTTACTGATTTGGCCAGAATTGAGGCTGCTGAAACTGATACATGATTTACGTCTGCCTTGTGCTCACACGAAATTTCAAGGTTTGAAAGATTTTGAATTTTTGTTTTAAGATAATCCTGCCATTTAACGATGCTAGGAGAAGGGCAGTCAATTATGACCTTTATTTTTGAGAAGCCCTTATTTATTTTATTTATTATTTTTGCGCACGCTAAAGCTTCAAGTTCGTTTAGTTTTATTCTGTTTTCTGTATCTCCATCTATTTCGCTTGGAGGAATTATTACAACTTCGAAAGTTTCAGCCATTTCTTTTATTTTCTCGGCCAATAGTTCTCGTCTTTTATCCGTCAATTGTTTACTGTCTCTAACACCTAATTTTTTAAATTCTTTTTGAACTTCTTCTGTAACAAGACAGCCTGCAAGAACCATAGGCCCTATTACAGGCCCCCGCCCTGCGTCATCAATTCCAAGGATTAGCATGAAAGTTTAAAAAAGAATTAGTTTTTAAGTTTTGTTGTAATTAGATAAAGAGATAATCTTTTTATATCTCCTCTCCTTTTCTAATTCATGCCGAAAAACACAGCACGAGATTACTGGGACTATTATTTTAAAGATAACCCAAAAGGATATTGGTTTAAACGAAGGCTTTTCGGCTGGGGATGGGTTCCTGTAAAATGGCAGGGGTGGCTTGTGTTGATTGTAGGTATAGCAATTTCAATAGCCGGTGTCTACATCGGAGAAACTGACGATGCGCCCGGTGCAGCTTTGATGGGCTTCTTATTAACGATTGCACTTATCCTATTTTTTTGTTATTGGAAAGGAGAAAAGCCAAAATGGATGTGGGGATTGCCTAAGAAAAATTAAAGTTAATTGTAATTTAAACTTTCTCTCTCAATTTATCATATTCTTCCTTACTGATATTAATTTGTTTTAAGATTTGTCTTAGTAATCCTCTTCCTAAATCTTCATTTCCATGAATGGGAACTACCGTTCTTCTTCCGTCAGCATGTTTGAATCTTATATGACTTCCTTTTCCATAAATTTTTTCAAAGCCAAGCTTTTCCAAAATTTTACAGAATTTCTTTCCAGAAATAAGAACTAACTTAACCATTTTTAAACCGAAATAGGTTTTCTAACCTGGACTTTTTGTATTCCAACAAATTTCATGGGACTAACCTCATCCTTATCTCCTTCCAAACACACTTCAATTGCTTCTTTAATTCTTTCTAAAACTATTTGCAAAGTTTTTCCCTGAGTATAACAACCTTCGAGTTCTGGAACATTAGCAACATAAACTCCATCATCATCCTGTTCAATAATCACAGTGAAATCAAGTATATTTTTTTCCATGTTTATCACAGACTTAAAGTGTATTTAAATATTTTGTCTACATCAAAAATTCGTTTATTATTTCCTCGCAACCATTGCTACGAATGGAGGCTGGCCGTCAAAAAATTCTTTCCAGTATTGATTACCTTGTTGAAGAGGATTTAGCAAAACTCTCTTCCACTTAAGCTCGGAAAATCCAGCTTTTTCAAAAGCTTTTTTGTAAGTTTTAGGACGTAAATAAAAGTTTACTATAGGATTATTCATTCTTTCTACCCTGTAAATCACTTCTTCACCTTCCAAATTTCCTTTCATTATTTTTTCAAAACCGTATTTTGAATATCTAGAACCATTAAATGTTTCAAAGGGATTGTTATTAAATCCAATAAATTGTCCGTCTTTTTTTAAATGAGACGCTATGGCTTCACAATATTCCGTAGCTTCTTCCAAACTTTTTGGATAGCTTAGAACATATGATCCAACTGCCAAATCAAAATCTTCTTTGCCTTTAAAATCCTGAATAAAACTATGGTGGTAATCTATTTTTCCTTCGTAACCTTTGTTTTTCTGTTTTGCCAAATCTATAAAATCTGAAGCTCCATCAACTCCTAAAACATAAGAAGCACTTCTATCAATTAATTCTCTGGAGTAAATTCCTTCTCCACACCCGACATCAAGAACTCTTTTATTTCTAACATCCCCTAAAAGGTGAAAAATAGTGAACATTTCTACGTCAGTGCGGAAAGGATGACCTTTTTTCGTTCTAGAATATTCTTCAGCTTTATAAGTAATTTCCCTTCCCATGATGAGAGACAAAAATTAAAATATTTAAAGTTTTATATTCATTCCAAGAAACTATATTTCCTAACCAACTTCTGCCCATTCCACCATTTTCCAAACCCTAAATAGTTATTTGCTTTGAATATTATAAAACTTATCATTAAGAACGCGTAAATAACATGATCGTCTAAAAATGGATGGTTTTCTGTAGGTAGAAGAGCTAACCACATTAACCCCATGAGAACAGTTCCACTAATATTTGCTATCTTATTGAATATTCCAAAAGTTAATGAAACTCCAATTCCCAACAAACCTAGCATGAAGAACCAATCAACAATGCCTCTTCCAGCAAGACTTCTGAATATAATAGCAAAAGGCCCTGTCACAGCGTTTGCAAGGAAGCCAGTAGTTGGAGAAATTCCATTGATCCAAGCCCGTTCAACAGGTGTTGCAAAACCTAGACCAAAAACTTTATCAAAAAAAGCCCACAAAAATATTAACCCAAGTAAAATTCTAAGAATGCCTAATACATAAAACCCCTTTTTCATACTTTAAACAAAGAAAGAAAGTTTATAAATTTGGTGAATAACAATTGTTAAGATAAAAGGAACCAAGTTTCCTTTTATGAATCCTCCTTTAAATTTGGGTCAAGCCTGATAAAGACACTACGGTTTCTTTTATGAAGCTTCCCTTAGGTTAGGGTCACGCCTGATTAATTGCCTGCTCGTAAACTTGCAAGGATTGATTAAAGGTTAATAGATAACTCGATTTCATATTAAATTTTATATTAATATCGAACGAGTGTAAGCGAGTGAGCAATTTCAAGCGAGCTTCAGTAACTTGAATAATCAACGAGAAGCTCGCGGTGGATTTATAAATAAAATAAGATGATTCTTATCATGCCCCAATCGCATAACGGTTATTGCACACGATTGGAAAGCGAGCTAGGAGTTATTACTCCTGGCACCGCACTACCTTCCCTTAAAAGAAGACTAAAGATCGTGGCCTTTTAGGCATCCAGGTTCGATTCCTGGTTGGGGCGTATTTTTTTTTGAAAAGAGAAGTTTTTTAATCAAAGATAATTTAGAGATAATATGTTAAAGAATTTTTTTAGCGGAATAAACAAAAAACAAGTATTATCTTGGTCTTTCTATGACTTTGCAAATTCTGCATATACTCTTATAATAGCAAGTTTTGTATTTCCAGTTTTTTTCAAAGAGGTGATAGCTGGGAACTCATCTGGAGATTTTTGGTGGGGATTTGTTGTAAGTATTTCTATTTTAATAGGAGCTGTTCTTTCTCCGATAATTGGAGCTAAAGCAGATAAATCCAAAAAAAGAAAATCCAAATTTATACTGTTCGCGTTAATAGCAATAGTAGGAACAGCTTTGTTATATTTTACTGGCCCAGGTTTGCTTCCATTAGCAGTAATAATTTTTATAATAATGAATGCTTCTTTTGTTATTGCACAAACTCTTTATGATTCATTTTTAATAAATGTCTCAAAGGAGAAAACACGCGGAAAAATTTCAGGGTTTGCTTGGGGTCTTGGATATTTAGGAGGAATCGTGGCTTTAATCTTACTAAGGCCTTTATATGAAGGAGGTTTTGCAGGAGCATTAGAATCAACATACAAATTAAGTTTTCCTTTGACTGCACTTTTTTTCTTAATTTTTGCTGTCCCTTCTTTTTTATTTATCAAAGAAAAGAATAAGCCTAAAGTTCAAACCCAAGAAAGCGGATTCAAGGAAGTTTTAACGACTTTAAAGAATATCAAAAAACATAAAAGAGTGGCATGGTATCTTTTAGCAAACTTTTTTCTTTTTGATGCCTTAGTGACTATTTTTGTTTTTCTTCCAATTTATGCAAGAACAACCTTTTCTATGTCTCTTTCAGAAATAATGATTTTATTGGTTGTAGTACAAGTTATAGCATTTCCTGCAACTTTCATCTTAGGATGGATAAGTGATAAAAAAGGACAGAAGAAAATTTTATTGATAACCATTCTATTATGGATATTTATAATTTTAAACATGGCTATTGTGAGGAACACGGCATTTTTTTACGCGCTAGCAATACTCGGGGGATTAGTAATTGGGTCAAGCCAGGCTATTTCAAGGTCATGGTTCAGTAAAATAATTCCAAAAGAGAAAAGAGCGGAGTTTTTTGGGTTTAATGGATTTTCTCACAAAATAGCTGCAACGACTGGACCTTTAATTTTTGGAACAATCTCAGCTTTAACAGGAAACCAAAGAATAGCTGTTCTCGCGCTTATTCCTTATTTCATAATCTCATTCATAATATTTTATAGAATTAAAGAGGATTAATTCTTCAACTCAGCATAACCAAACAGAACACTAAATCTTTCACACCAAACAAGAGCATATTTATATTTCTCTAAATCTGTTTCAGCTGGAATCTCGTAGTTTTGATTTCCAATATTTCCTTTAAGCTCACCAAGACTTACATAAGAATTAGCATTTATGTCTTCTGAAAGATAAACTTTCAAGTCAGGACCGTTAGTGGCTTGGAAATCCTCAAATCTTAGATATGTTTTTTCCCCGTCTGAAACAACGTT
>CAYHJV010000009.1:12966-14288 GCA_964357045.1 Candidatus Woesearchaeota archaeon
TCTATGAAGCTACCTTGATAAAGATTTTCTTTATTTCCTAAGATTGTTGAGGGAATTTCTTCCTGCACAACTTTATCTATGAATAAAGGGGGAGCCAAATACCAAACCACAGGAATCAAAATCAAAGCTGAAACAATTATAGTCCAAACCACTCTTTTTTTCATTAGTAATTTAGAAGAAGAAAGTTTAATAATTTATTCTTTAAACTTATTTGTTGTCTCAACAGTTTTCCTAATCGACAAGGCCAAAAATGAGAAAAATAACATTCCCGCAAAAAAGAATAAGAAAATAAATTTGAACGGCAAGAAAAGCAAAATTATTGCTGGAAGCATTTGGCCTAAAAAATGCCCCGTTTCTATTGAGGTTTTGAAAGGAGAATAATATCTTTGTTCTTCTTTATCATTATTTACTTTAAAGAAATACGCTTCTGAGTTTGATTCTATCATCGCCAAACCAACACTTGCTAAGGCTAGAGAAATTATAATAAAAAATATGCTGTTGTAAAAGAAAAAACATAAAAGAGTTATCATAGCAGGGATCAAGAATCCTATGAAAAATAAATTTCTATAACCTTTTTTGTCGGCAATCTTTCCGAATTTATATTCTCCAAGTATCAAAGGTATTGTAACAAATCCAAGGAAAATACCAACCCAGAAATCTTCCAGGCTTTTTATTATTAGCAATGGGATATAAATGTATATCAAAGACCACCAGAAAGTTATGCCTGTTGCAAGGATATATGATTTAACCCTTTCCTTATTTTCCAAGAACCCTTTAAAATTTTCCAATAAATTTTTGTCTGTTGTTTTGTTCTTTTTACCCTCATTTATTCTAGAATATTTTAACATCAAGATAGAGATTAAAAGTATGAAAGCTGAAATTAGAAATACGTTCCTTATTCCTAGTTTAAGAAGAATTAAAGTTGCTATGAATGGACCTATCAAGAATGAAGTGTTGTTGAATACAAAGACAAGTCCTTCGTCTTTTGATATGCTTTTCTTTGAGGAGTTGCTTCTTATAAGAAGCCCAAATGCTGAACTTCTTACCGCTCCAAAAATTGCCATCACAGAAGCGAATATTAAAAATAAATAGAAGTTTTTTGTTAAAGCATAAAAAATGAAGCCTAAAACTGAAAGCAGAGAAAATTTCAATGTAAGTTTGTATTTATTTGAAGATTCTATTAATGGAATTATAAGAAAATAAGAAACAAACGCTACTAAAACAAGAAAAGAACTAGTAAGACCGACGCGAGCATCACTATCCAAAAAACTTCTAATGTATATTGCCCAAACACTACTTGCAAGGGCGTATGCTATTCCTGC
>CAYHJV010000010.1:0-9689 GCA_964357045.1 Candidatus Woesearchaeota archaeon
TAAAAAAGGCGAGTTTTTTTAAATTTAGTTGTAGAGTTTTATTGCTTTTGATTTTATGATTTTGTAATGTTTGGAGCGGATCATTTCCCAATATCAGAATCAACTAACTTTTTTATATCCTCAACACATTGTGGATTCAATAAAGTCATAAGGCCTTGAGGTTCTTCATGGTGTATTATGTTTTTTAGAATACGCCTCATTATTTTTCCAGAACGGGTTTTTGGTAGATCATTTACAAAATAAATTTTCGCAGGACGGGCTGTTGGCCCAAGAGTGTCATCAACGTGTTTTTTTAATTCTTTTTCTAAAGATTCAAGGTTTTGGGTTTTTTGTCTTAAAACTACAAAAGCAATTGGAACCTCTCCTTTTATAGGATCTGGTCTTGGAACTACTCCAGATTCATTTACAATTTTATGTTGGTTTATTGCATTTTCCAATTCGGCTGTTGCCAATCTATGGCCGGCAACTTTCATTACGTCGTCTGTCCTTCCTGTAACTCTGATTAAGCCGTTTATGTATAAAGCTCCGTCACTTGTATCATAATATTTTTTGTATTTGTTCCAATAGGTTTCGACATATTTTTCATGATTTTTCCAGACTCCATGGAGCATTCCCGGAGTAAATGGACTTTTTTGAACTAAAAATCCTTTTTGTGTTTTTTTGCCTTTATCGTCGACAATTTCATGCCTTGTCCCTGGGAAACTTCTTCCAGCTATTGTTGGGATGAAAGGACCAATTCCAGGCAGAACGTTAATTATTGTCCCTCCTGTTTCTGTCTGCCACCATGTGTCTATTATAGGGCATCTGCCTTTTCCAATATTATGGAAATACCAGTTCCAAGCGTGTTCATCAATTGGTTCTCCGACTGTTCCAAGAATTTTTAAAGAATTCATTTTGTATTTTTTTGGCCAGTTGTCTCCTGCTCTCATGAACATCCTTATCGCTGTTGGCGCCGTGTAGAAAACACTAACTTTGTATTTGTCAACTATCTGCCACCACCTTCCAGGATTTGGGAAGTCAGAAGTTCCTTCGTAAATTAATGTTGTAATTCCGTTTAATAGAGGAGCGTAAACGGCATAAGTGTGTCCTGTTATCCATCCTATATCAGCTGTGCACCACATTATATCATTTTCATGCAAATTAAAAACCCATTTTGCTGTCCAATATGCTTGGACTCCAAAACCTCCCGTATCATGAACAATTCCTTTTGGTTTTCCTGTTGTTCCAGATGTGTAAAGTATAAACATAGGGTCTTCTGAGTTTACTACTGTTGGTTTGCAGTATGGATCTTGTTTTTTTAACAATTCATTAAATTCTAAAAATTTTCCAGAGTATTTTTTCCCTTTGTTTATTCTTGATGCGACAATAACGTGTTTTATTTTTGTTCCAGACAATGCTTTTTCTGCTTTGTCAATAAGATTTTCTTTTTCACCCTTTCTGAAATATCCATCGGCTGTTATAAGGACTTTTGCATTGCAGTCTTGAATTCTTGCTTTTAATGCATCTGGAGCGAACGCAGAAAAGACTACAGAATGAATTGCTCCAATTCTTGTGCAAGCTAGCATTGCTATAACTGCTTCAGGAATTAAAGGCATGTAAATTGAAACAGCGTCGCCCTTCTTCACACCAAGTTTTTTTAATGCGTTTGAGAACTTGTTTACTTTTTCATACAATTCTCTGTAAGTTAATATTATTGGTTTTTCATTCACGGGTTCTGGAACAAAAATTAGAGCGGCCTTTTCCGGTTTGCCTAAGTGTCTGTCCAAAGCATTAGCACAGAAATTTAGTTTTCCTCCTTTAAACCATTGAAAATAAGGGAGCTTTTCAACGTAAGTGTCTTTTTCTTTCCAAAGTTTTTCCCAGACAAAACCCTCTTTTGCTAATTTGTCCCAAAATGCAACAGGATTTTTTTCAGCTTCTTTGTGGATTTTTAAATCAGAAATCCAAGCAGTTTTTTTCATCTCTTTGCTTGGCCAGTATTCTTTTCCTTTTTTTACGACGTAAGAAGTCATTTTTTTGGTTTTTTATTTTTAATTAAGGGGGATATTAAGCAACTTAAGAGATAATAATATAATAGAACAGAAAGATAATAAATATAATGTAAATTTGACCATACACCTGGAACTCTTAAATAATGAATTCCAGTTAAATAATCTACTAAGTTTGGTTTTCTATAGTCCAATGTGGCTTCTGTCCCAAAAACAATTGAGGCAATAAACATTATTATAAAAATAAAAACTATTAGGAATATCTTAATTAGCGAAGGCTTAAAAAACTCTTTAAAACTCATTTCAAGAATTTCCTAGTTTCTTTTGTTCCTTTATACCAAAGCATCTTTGTATAGCCTGTATTGTCGATTTGCTCAGGTCTTATCTGAAGAGCTTTCATCACTCCTCTAATTTTTTTTCTTGCTTTATCCAATTCACTAGGTTGGCATAGATATTCAATTTCCAAGAAATAGCCAAGGTGTTTAACATTATTAATTTCTATAGAGGCTCTTTTATCTTTCTTCCATTGATAAGTCTCATTGTGTTTTATTTTTTTTACCCATTCTTTAAATCCTAAATCTCTGAAAAGTGCTAACAAATCTTCAACCTGTTCTTTTCCTTCAAGAGAAAACTCAAATTCTTGTTTTACAACTATGTCTTTTGTCCAATGCTGCGTGAGCCATTTTTTGAAGTTAACCTCAAATTTATTTTTCATGGCCCTTATTCTGAAGGCTTTTTTTGGATAATCCAATTTGTTTTGAATAGCAAAATAATCATCGGCTTTAGTACCCTCTTTTTCAAACCTTCCTATTTTTTTTATTTTCTCCTTCATCTCTTTCACTTCAGAATCTAAAAGTTTAATTTTTGTTTCGACTTCAAGCCATACCATGTTTGAAAACCTACGGTTTTCCTTAACTCACAATCTCGTTCGGAATGAGTTTAGCAATTTGTCTCACGAAATCGCTCGCACTACCTTTCTTAAGAGAGGAGTTGAAAACCATAACCTCTTTTTTACTATGTATAGAAACAAATTGTCTTTTTAAATATTTTGAAGGTTAGGTTTTACCACCTTATTTTTACTTCATCAGAATTTTTGCCAACATCATGCTGATCCATTCTACCAGCTAAAAGGCAATCAAAACAAGTATGGACAGAACCGTCCTTTTCTTTAACGATTCCTGTATTTTTGCACTTATCACAAAACTTTTTTTCCATGACTTCTACAAGAAATAAGAGAATTTAAACATTTAGTTAGTAATTTGGTATATATTACAATAAAGATTTAAATATGCCTGTCTTTTTCAATTCAGAATAGCTCGATAGTTTAAAGGGTTTGACTATCAAAACTATGAAACTGAGCCCCGATAGTTTAGAGGCCAAGAATGCCGCCCTCTCAAAACTGTGTAAACAGATGAATAGTTTGAAAGAACTGCTTCAAATGACAGCACAATATAATCGCCGAAGTTTAATCGATGAGATAATAACTTCAGTCCTCTTGGGCAGGTGATTGAATTCGAAATCGCGGAGTAAAAAAACTCCGTGTTTGGAGTACGGCGGTGACCCGAGTTCGAATCTCGGTCGGGGCGTATAACCTCTTTGGCACAACCTTGAGACGGTGCTAGTTTGTGTCAAACTAGAAGGATTTTTAAGAGTTGTCCGTCACGCAACGGTGGACGCTTGGATTAAAAATAATCATTCTAAAAACCCTTCAGCTAACTGGGTGTGATAAATCATTTCAAATAAAGGGTAGTTTTCCACACCAACAACCATTCCTTTAAACTTATTTCTCAAATCTAAAATAAAATTATTTAATTCCATATTGCTTTTGGATAAAACAGTAATAGCATAATCCTGCTCACCAATAAGTTTTGTAGCGTATGTTATGTTTTTGTTCTTTTTAAAAAAATCAACCAGAGATTTTTCAGATTCTTTATCCTTTATGTTTAATTTAATAAATATAAAATTAGGCTCATACCCTAATTTAGTCAAATTTAGCATTGTTCTGAAGCCCAATATAATTTTTTTATCTATTAATTTCTTAATTCTCTTCCTTATCGCAACTTCGGTAATTTTACATTTTTCAGCTATCCCCCAGCTTGGAACAGAGCAATCTTTCCCAAAAGCTTGTAATATCTTCTTATCAATGGAATCAATCTCTAATTTTTCTTTTACAAAAGACATACTTACAAAATCATTAGTTTGCTCACTTTCTGAAAAAATATTTTTAAAGGAATCTTTAAATTCTTTTACCATTGTAAGAAAAGTTAGTTTTGATTTATGATTGGAAAAGACAGAATTAATGAAGTTTACATAATCGGAAAGACCGAAGAGGTCTTTGACAGTAAAACCTATTATAAAATCATAGCCTCCTCCCAACCTTCCTATATACTGAGTATTTCCATTGTTCTCAATCTTTTTAAGAATTTTATCTTCACTCTCTTTTGTTAGGTCTAATGATTGAATTAATAGGATATATCCCCCGTAAACAAAGTTTGATATGCTTATTCTAGCTTGAAAACCGGTTATTATTCCTTCTTCCTTAAGCTTCTTAATTCTGTAATCCAATACCTCTCTAGAAACACCTACACGTCTTGCTAAAACATTTCTAGAGTCCCTAGCATTTTCAGATATCTCATATAAGATCTTTGTGTCTTTCTTATCCATTTTAATAATAGTAACTGTTACTTGTATATAAAGTTATCTTTTGTAAAAAATATCTGTAAATAATTTAATATATGGTAATATTGTTACTACTAATGTAAAGTAAAATTTCGCTTAGCGAAGTTATTCAAATAAAATATGGAGAAAATATAATATGAATGACATTTTAGGAAAGGCATGGGATCTTAAAGAAAAGATTTTGGGTAGATTGATCGATACACAAAAACAGTTGGAAATAATAGAAGAAAATGCTTCAAAAACGCGTTATCTTTCGAATCAAGAAATGCGACTTGGGAGCAACCAAAAGTACGGAGGAAAACTTGAGAATGATCCCGTTTACTCAAATCTTAAAGAAATTTTAAGAGATGCAGAATGCATAAATGATGAAAGAGAAAGAAGATCTGGAATAAAGTATCAGAAAAGGTCTATAACAGAAGATCTAAAAATGAAAAAATATAATTTCGAATCTCTTAGAGAAACAATTTCTCCTTTGCTTGAACAATTTGGAAACAGAACTATGAAAGAATTTCAGTATTCGGCACTTTCAGACCCTAAGAGTGATTTAATGAGAAAGGTTAATGGAAATCTTGCCGAATTGAGCGGTTTTCTAGGAAAAGAAGATCCTTTTTTGTTAAGGATGTTTAATAAGCATGGAGATCTCGGACCTTGGGCAAAGAAATATATGGAATAATTATTTTTAAGTTAATTTTATATAACTAGCTTGGTTAATTAGGCAAGAAGAGGTTGAAATGACAGATACAAAACACACAAAGAAAGTTTACAATGAACATGCTGAGATGTATCATAAGAGTATTCTAAGTAAAGCTAATATTTGGCACAAATATATTGAGAAACCTGCCATGATATCCTTACTTAAAAAGGAAATAAAAGGAAAAACTGTTTTGGACTTAGGTTGTGGTTCTGGACCTTTTGTTAAAAAACTTTTCTCTCTTGGAGCAAAAAAAGTTAAAGGAATAGATTTATCTGAAGAATTAATTAAGATTGCGATTAGAGAAAATCCAAAAGCTAAGTTTGTTGTAGGGGATGCTAAAAAAACCCCTTATAAAAATAAAGGGTTTAATTTAGTTGTCAGCAGTCTAATGGTACATTATTTTAAAGATCTAAAACCTTTGTTTAAAGAAGTTGCAAGAATTTTAAATAAAAAAGGTTTATTTGTATTTTCGATGCACCATCCTTTAATGGAAGTTTCTGGAAGGTTGAAAGTAAAAATTAAAGGAATTAAAGGAGATTTACTTAGGCCATATTTTCATAATAAAAAATATAATTGGATACTTAATGAAAAAATGAAAATGATAGCCTACCACCATACTTTTGAAATGATTGTTAATTCTCTTAATGATTCTGGCTTTATTATTGAGAGAGTTCTCGAACCTGTTGCCCCAAAAAAAGTTAAGAAAATAAGAAGAAGCACCTACGAAAGAACTAACAAAAGACCTTCTATTTTGATAGTTAAGGCAAGGCTGAGATGAGAGTAAAGAAAGAGGGAGGCTGGCAATTTTGGGTAGATATAAGAAAAGACTATGTCATAAAAACTCCTAGAACTAAAAAAGAGATAAAAGAAAGGGTAACCAAATACTTAAAGTCGATAGGGGAACTGCATAGAAAGGAAGAAATTTCTAGAAGAATGATGCAGGATTTGAAATATTCAACCAAATTGATAGAAAATTCAAAAATAGATCCAAAATATTTCGCATATCTTGAATTCTTAGAAGAGGGAAAAATAAAACAAAGAAAAGCTAGGGTGTTAGAGAATTTGCTAAAGACTTATTCCAAACAAAAAAAGATTAAGGAAGCAAAAAAATTGTTTGACGAATTTTTTAAGTTTACTTTTCTTCTATGGGGTTATGGTCTCCACGAAAAACCATTCAAACCAACACAGAATTATGGAATTTTGAATGGACATATAGTTTTATTAGACCCATTTGAACTAACGGCTAATAAAGGTAAAGTTGCTAAAAGCCTGAAAAAAGTTAAATTTTATTTGACAGACAAATACTTCGGGGATTACCCCGAAGTTATAAAAGATTATTACAATAAAAAGCTAAGGGAGAAAATAACTCTCAAAAATTTAGGTAAATACTGGAAAAAGAAGTTGAAATGAAATTATATTTAGTTCGTCATGGACAAAATCTGAAATAGACATGAACATTTGCCCATCATTTCTCGTTTTAGTACCGTCTCATTAATGTGCCATTCGAGCCCATGACGCGGTCGGGGCGTATTACCCTTTTGGCACCCGAGAGGGATGAGGAATTATAGCCCAGAAGTGATGCATCACCCCCATCTCGACAATATTTAAAAAGTCTAGAGATCCACACACAGACGGTATTTTAATTAAAACAGAGGGCTAATAAAATAATAAAAATAGACCCTTACAACCACAAAGATAGATACATTAAATGGAAACAAAAAGCACAACACTCAGGACTCCCAGACATTTCTTCTTATAATTCTGATTTAATATTAAAATACCTTGAAGATATGGAAAATGGAATTAATGTCGCAATCGGTAATGTAAAGGGTCCGAGAAGTTATATCAGACTTAATTCTTTAAGAGATAAAATAAGATTCTTTTCTATTAAACTTAAGGAAATTTATGGTTTAGATAAAATCACAGACGTAAATGAAGAACAACTAATAAAATTCTTTACAGGGATGGGAAAGGGGCACATTGTCCGCCAAGATGGGAAAAGATACGCGTCAACGGCTTATTTCGTTAAAATCTTTAAAGCATTTTGGCACTGGTGGATTAAAATTAATAAAAAAAATGGTTTTGAAATAAAAGATATTACTAATGACTTAGATACTTCTCATCATAAGCCAAAATGGGTTTATCTAACAGAGAATCAAGTAAAAAAACTATGTGATAAATCAAAATATGAATACAAAATATTAATGATGTTTTTATTTGATTCTGGCATAAGATCTCCTTCTGAATTAGTCAACATCAAAGTTTCAGATCTTTATAATGATTGCAAAGAGCTTAATGTTAGAGACGAAGTAAGTAAAACCTTTGGTAGAAGGATAAAATTAATGATTTGCCCTAAATTATTAAAAGATTATGTTATTGAAAAAGACCTGAAAAAAGAAGATTATCTTTTTCCTATAAATCCAAAAGTTGTTAATAGGTATCTAAAAAGGTTGGCTAAGAAAACTTTTGGTGAAAGTCCTAGTGAGGCTGGTGAAAAGTTTTCAGAATTAACAATGTATGATTTTAGGCATATAAGCTGTTGCTACTGGTTGCCTCGTTATAAAAGTGAGTCAGCACTAAAATATAGATTTGGTTGGAAGAAAAGTGATAAGATTCATTATTATTCTGAGTTATTAGGAATGAAAGACACAATTCAGGAAGAGGATTTATTGGTTGATGTTACCAAAACCGAGATTGAAAAAAGACTGGCTAACTCTGAAAATCAAAACCAGCTTTTAAGAGAAGAATTGGATAGTGTGAGAAAGCAGATGGAGGAGATTTTGAAGTTAATTAATTATACTAAAGAAATTGTCATAAAATAAAAAACGCCACTCGGTATAGTAGAATCATGTGTAGGGGGTGGCGTTTTTTCAAATCAGTCACTCGATATAATAAGGTCTATTATAGGGGGTGACTCTTTTCTAGTCAGTAGAATTTAAATTTTACAAAAGGCATTTTTAGTTGTTCATCGGTAAAACATAAACAGTCAGTCGGCATAATAGAGTCGTTTCATCTTACTGACCAAAAACAGAACTTCCGGAATCGCGCCCCTGCGGGGCAAAATTTACCCGACCAGAATCATACGAGTAATCGAGATCCCAGTTCCAAGCGTCGAGATTCAAATCCCTGAAACGATACAACGCAAGTAATCCAATATTGCCATTACCTCTAGGCATATAAAGAATTCTTTTTCCTTTCCCAACTTGGCTAACAGAAGGCAATCCTCCATCCAAGCCATACTCAAACTGATGGTCTTGTCCATTCTGACTTAAAATATCATGAGGATAAACAGCAGTGATTCCTGGAACTATAACTGGTCTAACTCCGTAATTCATATTACCATCTGGCTCAGCACCAGCATTTATAATAACCAATCTCTTCTCCAAATCGCCTGACTTCAACCTAAGTCCTGATTGATGTCTCACAATATCTTCTTTCAAAGCAATTGACTCGTTTCTATTCTCTCCGTTTGTATCATAAAGTATCAAGCCTAAATCTTCCCAGTTCTTAGTTGGATTTGTCAATTTGCCCTCTTTCAAAAGATTCTCTGATTGGGTTGGCGTTATAGGCATTAAATTATAATTTAACAAATTAGGATTATTGACAATAGTTGAAATTAAAGCCATTCTCTTAACACCATACATATTTTTTACTTCTCCTTTTTTGCCTGTAGGAATTTCTGCTTTTGTTCCTCTAAATTTTTCATTAGACTTAGCGATTAATTCCTGGAAATAATCTCCATGAACTCCGTCGTAACTGAAGATAAAACTTTCAGGAGGCGAAGCGGGAAAATAAAATTCCTGTCCTGAAAAATCTGATTGAGATTTCTTCTTATCTAATTCAGTTTTCTCTTTAGGCAATTCATCATTTTTCCATCTGCCTGCTGTCTCTAAAAATCTTTGGTTTACCATTTTAGCTATATCTCCCTTCGCCTTGCCACCAATCTTCAAGGTCTTCCAAGTCAACTGGCTCCACATTTATTTTAGGTATATTTATTTTTGGTTTTGTTTTTTCAACTTCTGGAAGTGTTATTTGTCCTAACGCCGCCTTTCCAGATCTGTCTTTAAAAACATTGCAGATTTCATAATCTCCACCACACATTGTCATTATTGGCTCTCCGTCAATAACACAATCATCTTTCGGATGTTTGTCTCTGTCAGTGCTTTTAAAATAAGGACATAAAAGATTAATTCCATAATTAGCAAGTTCTTTTTTTGCTTTAACATGGTCTTCCTGGAAATTATGTCCTATAAAAACTTCTACTTCTTGGCCAACCTCATAAGCTCTTCTTAAAAGGAATCCCCATTTATCTCTTGCACTTGAGATTG